>QBVV01000034.1 GCA_003284265.1 SAR116 cluster bacterium AG-313-A07 | reverse complement strand
CTGATGAAGGACAATGGGAGGCCGCCATAAAGGATGTGCTTTCAAGCTATGGAGCATTGCATGTACTTGTTAATAACGCGGGTATAAGTGGCAGTGGTTTTGAGGATCAAGGGGATGTAAAAGCTTGGGAAGACCTAATGCGCATTAATGCTACGGGACCTTTTCTTGGAACAAAACACGCCGCTCCTGCAATCATTCAGTCTGGAGGTGGAGCTATCGTTAATATTTCATCAATTTCTGGCGTAGTTGGTCAGGGATATATCCACCCAGGGTACAATGCATCAAAGGGAGCAGTACGAACCATGACAAAACAAAGTGCAGTCCGTTTTGCCAAAGACGGTGTGAGGGTAAATAGCGTTCATCCGGGAATTATGCCTGCAATGCGCACTTCCGGCGTGACGGCAGATCCAGTCCATCGTCAAAAGGTTCTCGATGCCTACGTTCCAATGAAAAGAGCCGGCGAGGCCATTGAAGTAGCTAAAGCAGTAGTTTTTCTTGCCTCAGAAGATGCGTCTTATATTACTGGAGCGGAATTACCGGTCGATGGTGGATATTTAGCTATTTAACGCATACACGATCCTATCAATCGATAGTGAAGGAATTCGTTGACATACCGCAACATTTCGTTTGTCATCAAAGACATTATGTGCGGGTAACTCATGTTATCAGAACAAAAATCGCATGATTTGTCATTAAACGATAAATTATTGCATAATTGAGAGTCTTAAACGGGGAGGAATTAATGAAATCAAATCTCTTAAAAATTGGGCTTGCTGGGTTACTTGGTCTCGGTGCCGTAAGTACTTCGCAAGCAGCCACAAAACTTGATATGGCGACGCCATGGGGTGGTGGCATCATGTTAGAATATGTGGCAAGAGGCGCCGCTGCAAACATGGAATTGTTTACCTCTAATAACGTAAAAGTAGAAGTATTCCCAGGAGGCACCCTGGGTAAAGCACTTAAAGTAACAGACACTGTTAAAAAAGGCGTGGCGCAAATTGGACACAACTGGGCGGGATATGACTGGGGTGTTGATAAAACAGCCATCCTTTTTGGTGGATTTGCCGGTTCCATGGGTTGGGACAAAATGATGCATTGGATGTTTCGTGGTGGCGGAAAAGAGATGCAGATGGATTGGCGAATGGCTGAATTTGGTGTAGCCGCTTTTCCATGCGGTTCTGCGCCGAGAGAGCTTTTTGCACATAGTCATAAACCCATTAGAAGCCTTGCAGACTACAAAGGTATGAAAGTACGTACTGCTGGAGCGTGGGCGGAAATTGCAGAGAAACTTGGTGCTTCAACCGTTATTCTTGCAGGTGCAGAGGTTTATCCTGCTCTAGAGAGAAAAGTTGTAGATGCAATTGAATGGGGTACACCTACACATAACATCGTGATGGGGTTTGAGAAGGTAGCAAAATATATTGTTGTGCCTGGAGTACATCAACCTATTGCCATGCACGAATGCGCTGTAAACAAAAAGACATGGAATGCAATGTCTGATATGGAAAAGAAACAAATTACAGCCGGTGGAAAAATGATGACTTGGGATCTATACACCAAGCTAGGCCATGATGACGCGCCTAACTGGATGACCTACGTCAACAGTAAGAAGAACGAAATTATCGATCTTCCTCAATCCTTCAAAGACGCTGCGAAAAAAGCGACTGACGAATGGGCAGAAGAAACCGGTAAAAAAGCTAATGACTGGTTCCGTAAGATTTGGGCATCACAAAATGCTTACAAGGATGCATGGTCACAAGCACATCGTTATCGCTAAACGCAATATCGATATCTAAACAGAGCTGGCCTTTTAATTAAGGCCAGCTTTTTTTATTTAATGGCGTCCTTAAATATTTTCATAGCCTCTATTTGTTGGGATACGGTTCCTGCACCCTGACCCGAAGTGTAAAATGTCAAGTGAGTAGCTCCGAGTTGTTTCCATTTCTCCGCTGTTGCTTTCCAGACATCGGGTTCGCCTTCTCCATACCGTATCCAGGCTTCAATACCAAATTTCGTTCGGTCTCTATTTTCTTCTTCAAGAAAACTATTTAGTTTTTCGATCATTTTAATAGTTTTACTTCCCGGGTTTCCGAGTGGAATCCATCCATCCCCCAAGCGGGCTGCTCTTTTTAATGTCGCATCTGATCCACCACCGAACCAGACAGGAATTGTATCTTGAATGGGTAACGGATTAACACCGGCGTGAGTGATTCGATCAAATTCTCCTTGAAAATTCACAGATCGTTCTGTCCATAGTTTTTTTAATAACTCAATCTGTTCGGATTGCCGCTTCCCTCTTTTTGTCCAGTCTTGGCCTAAAGCTTCGTATTCAACAGGGTTCCATCCCACGCCAACGCCCAACCTAAGTCTTCCATTACTCAAAACGTCGACCTGGGCTGCCTGCTTTGCAACAAGTGCAGTTTGCCGTTGAGGAAGTATTAACACACCACTGACTAATCCAATATTCTTGGTTACAGCAGCCATAAAACTTAAAGTGCAAAAAGTCTCATGAAAGCTATCATCAACATCATAAGGGCCTTCAAAATTTTTATGCTCGGCTCTATTGGCGCCTAGAACATGATCGGAAACCTCGATGTAATCATAGCCTATTTCTTCAGCTGCTTGTGTCCAGTCCTTAATCAAAGCTTGATCGGCTGGGACATCTCGCGTTGGAAAGAAAGCACCGGTTTTTATACTCATACATTTTCCTCTATAGGGTTGATCCTAATTTAAGAATTACGCCGAAGGGATGCATCATTGCCAGCTAATCGACCTGTAACTGCGCCTCGCATAACAGATGTTGCTCCTGTATATGTCCTGTAATATATGCCAGCCACTTCACCTGCTGCATATAATCCGGGAATAACGTCCCCCTCGGTATTTATTACTCTCGCACGTTCATCTATTTTTATTCCGCCAAAGGTGAAGCAGTTTGAACAAATGATAGGCCACGCTCGGAATGGTGCCTCTGTCAAAGGACGTGACCAATTCGATTTCTGAAGCGCTAAACCATGTGTTTTTAGTCCATCCTGCTTGAGTGGATCAAAATCGCCTTGATTTTCAGGACATGCTTTATTGAAATCGTTAACTGTCCGTAAAAATTCTTCCGATGGGATTTTAATTAATGAAGCTAACTCTTCGAGCGTGTTAGCTTGATAGGGGGCCACCCGCGTTCTTACAGTCGCATTCCAATTATCAATATCATCCAGCTTATTATCAAAAACAGCGAAGCCAATACCATTTTTTTGCTGCATAATTATTCTAGTGACTGCTTCATATGTCGAATCTACAAGGGCAGGTGCCTCGTCAGTAAACCTTCTACCAGTCTCATTTATCAACAGACCGTAGGAGTAATTAAGAACGACAGGCTCCATATCTTTTGAACGTGGATCTACGGGTTGGGCGTGAAAGCTACTAAAATCCCCACAAGAAGCTGCTCCAGCCTCGAGTGCCATTTGGATGCCTTCGCCACGATTGTAGTGTCCACCTCTTGAAACAGGTCTTATAAACTGTGCCTGAGGTCCTACGTAATGACTTAACATCTCCGAATTGCCCTCAAACCCTCCACTTGCCAGCACCACATTCGGAGCAAAGAGATTAATCTTTTTATTACCTTTAGAAATTCCACTTACACCAATCAGATTACCATCATCATCAGAAATTAATTTTTTTGCAGCCGTTTCGTAAAAAAACGTGATGTCATCTGCATTGCTATCTGCATAACTGCCAAGCGCGTCTACAAGCGCTAATCCACCGCCAATCGGACCCATGCGCGTCGTAGATTGACTTAAAAAATAAAGTGGCAGGAAATCAAATTTGACACCAAACTCTTTTAACCATTTTAATGCATTTGGTGCCTCCGCTGCCAAGGTGGCTATTAAACTAGGGTCAACAATCCCAAGCGATTTTAATACTGCGGGCTGATTTTCTCTATCTCGAACTAAATCTTCGAGGATTCCCGGATCCGGCCATCCGCCAGAATTTTTGGCGAATTGATCTTCAAAGTCTTCTGAAACTTCATCTTCGTTTTTCATACGCCAAAAGCTCTCGGTATAGCGAGTATTACCACCTCTTTCCTCGCGAGGTGCCCTTTCTAGTATTGCTACCTTTGAACCATTTTGCTGTGCGGACACTGCTGCGGATAAACCTGCAATACCGCACCCAATCACAATAATATCAAAATTCGTATTTTTGTATTCGTTCATAACCTTGTTAATTCCACCCGTTAATATATTCATTTTAAAGATATGTTGTTAGCATGAGGGATGGTACTTTGAAAGTTACCCCCTACATAAGTTCTAGCAGATACTTAGAGTCTGTTTTTTGAGTTTAAATAGTGCTCTTCTCGATGTCCTGAGGGGTTGGCATTGTTTCTATGAAGGATTGTCTAGCTGATTGTCTCGCGACAAATTTACTAATGCGCGTGAACTTATCTCGCCATTCATATGTCTTGAACCTCAGCGAGAGATAATCAAGAGCGGATACAACTGAGATATCAGCAATACCAAAGGTATTGTCAACACAGAAATCGTCGTTCGATATCTGTTGTTCTAATGCTTGAAGACCATTGCTTATCTTCTTTATCTGTCGTTCTGTCCATGGTTTGCTTTGTTGTGGATCTGGTCGCATATTTTCAAAAAATAATAAAATTAAGGCCTCACATATACCATCGGCAATGACTTGTATTTGCTGCGCCTTAAATTTCGTTTTTGCATCAGTCGGGAACACCGCGGGGTCAGGATAGTTGTGCTCTATCCATTCTATTATAAATTTGGAATCATAAATAGTTTCGTCGTTTGCGGTTATTAAAACAGGTATTTTCCCAAGTGGATTAAAACGTTCGATATCAGCATTTATATTCCAGGGATTAATTGTTTTTAACTCAAACGGAATATTTTTTTCTAATAATACTACCCGTACCTTTCTTGCGAATGGACTCGGGGTAGCGCTCAATAATTTTAGCATTTTCTATTAATCCTAATTAGTATAATTTTATATTGTTTAAAAAACTCAAATTCAAAGCTGTATTTTCGAACGTTTCTATTTAATTTAACTTTATGAATAAAAATCCATCTTGGGCGAGGGCATTATGACCATAGATTCTAAATTTACGGCAAGAAGAAGTTTTATTTTTTCTCCTGGTTTGAAACCAGATATGTTTCCAAAAGCACTCGCATGCGGCGCAGATATCGTTTGTGTCGAACTTGAGGATGGGATAGCCCCTAAAGATAAAGCGGAAGCACAGAGGCTGACAATTAAAATGTTTGAGGAGCCGCAAGCCAAAGATCAAGTTGAGCGGATTGTCCGAATTAATTCTTTAAGGGACCCGTATGGTCTTGCAGATGTGCAAGCTATATTAGCCACCAACTCACCCCCACCAGCATTGATGCTTCCCAAGGTCAAAACGGCAGATGAGGTGGTTTGGCTAGATGATTTGCTTACAGAACGTGGCCACTCTGTAAGGCTTCACGTAATAATCGAAACAAATGAGGGTTTGGAATCTGTGCATGAAATAGCAAAGTCAAGTGATCGTATCGACACTCTTTTTTTTGGCGGGGTAGATATGGCCGCCGAACTAGGGTGCAAAAATAGTTGGGAGCCGTTGTTATATGCAAGATCTAGAATTGTTCATGCAGCTGCCAGCAATGGTCTAGATGCGATAGATGTTCCATACTTAGACCTTGAAGACATGGATGGCATGATAAAAGAGGCGGAATTAGTCCGTGATTTGGGTTTTAGCGGAAAAGGATCTATCCACCCAAAGCAAATCCCCCCATTGAATGAGGTGTTCACGCCGGATGAGGAAACTATCAGATATGCCAAAACGGTTGTAGATGCATTTAAAGAGGCAGATACAGGGTTAGTTGTCTTAGATGGAAAACTGATCGAGAAACCGGTTATAAGGCATATGGAGCGTGTTTTAGCAATAAGCACAAAGCTATCGAAAAACAACACTTGAGAATGACGCCGGAAACAAGTGTTGCTTTTGCTGTTTCGAAATAAAATGTACCGTTTATTATCAGCTGTCAGTTGGGCTATATTGATTTTTTAATTGAGAAATTTTCTATATGCTCCATTATTAGTTTCTTCGATGTACCTGTAACCTATAGTGTCCAAAAATTCGGAGAAGGCGGCTTTTTCATTATTAGGTACTTGGAAACCGCATAAAACCCGACCGAATGCCGAACCATGATTTCTATAATGAAATAATGAAATATTCCAACGATTTCCCATTTTGTTCAGAAATCCCATCAGTGCGCCCGGACGTTCTGGGAATTCAAATCTATATACCAGCTCACTTTGATCTCCATTCAAATGCCCGCCTACTAAATGTCTGGTGTGAAGTTTAGCCATATCGTTGTCGGTTAAATCCTCTACGGCATAATTATTCTCTTTCAACAAACGGATAATCTCTAAACGCTCGTTGTCACGTCCGGTTAACGCTACCCCAACAAAAATTTGGGCTTCTTTTTCGTCCGAGCATCGATAATTGAATTCAGTTACATTTCGTTTACCTAATGTTTTACAAAACACTTTGAAGGAACCGGCCTTTTCAGGAATAGAGACCGCAAAAAGCGCCTCTTTCGCTTCCGAATAGTTGGCTCTCTCCGCTATGTGCCTCAGCCGATCAAAATTAACGTTGGCTCCACAATTAATAGCGATCAAGTTCTTATTTTTTATATCATGTTTTTTTATATAATTCTTCATCCCTGCGAGGGCCAGGGCGCCGGAAGGTTCGGCAATTGCTCTAGTATCTTCAAACAGATCTTTGATTGCGGCGCATATTTGATCTACATCGGCTAAAATAACCTCATCGACAACTTTCTTAGCAAGACGAAAAGGCTCCTTTCCCACTTTTGCGACAGCAACGCCATCGGCAAAAATTCCAACATTTTCTAATGTCACACGACGGCCTTTTTTTAATGAAATGTACATTGATGCCGATTCATCAGACTCCACTCCGATAATTTTAATGTCGGGTCGTACCATTTTTATGTATGCGCCTATACCTGATACAAGTCCACCACCACCAATAGGAATGAAAATAGCATGTATTTTTTCCCGGCATTGTCTGAGAAGTTCAATCCCTATGGTTCCTTGACCAGCAATAACCAATGGATCATCGAAAGGTGGAATAAATACAAGAGAATTTTGCGCGGCTATTCCGTTAGCTTTGGTAAATGCAGCTGAAAAGTCATCCCCAAATAATATAACATCGGCCCCGAATTTTCGAACACCGTCAACTTTTATTTCTGGCGTTGTTTCGGGCATCACAATAGTTGCCTTTATTTCCAGTTTAGAGGCGGCTAGAGCCACTCCTTGTGCGTGGTTACCCGCTGAGGCTGCAATTACTCCCATAGCTCGTTGTGCTTCGGTTAAATGGAAAAGTTTATTATATGCGCCCCGCAACTTGAAGGAGAAAACAGGTTGCAAGTCTTCGCGTTTAATTAGAATGTTATTACTCAACTTCTGACTTAGACGTGGTGCGGGGTCCAATGGTGTTTCAGAAGCCACGTCATACACAGGCGCATTTAATATCATATTAAGGTATTTTTTGGGCACAACTACAACCTAAAATTGAACACAGTTTGTGAAGAAGCATGGTCGTTTATCACTACCTGCCATCATTTATACCCTCAGCACGCTCAATACCAGAGAAAATCTGGTTAAACGTTATGTGACCCTAAAATATAAAGCGCCAACAGAAACTCCTCGTTATCCTTAACGCAACATCGCAGCAATATTGTGGGTGTTGCATTTATAGTCTGCACTTATTGACACATTCATTTTTGGGAAGGTGGGAAGTTTTATTGCAGGCAATAACTTTGAAAACAAATGTATTAAATAAATTGAACGCGATTTGTGCGCTCCTGCTAAAATAGCATCTAAACTGCTGATATTAGAGCGTTCATTAATATTGTTGCTTGCAAATTTCATTTTTTTCATAGTTCGGACAGTTCAAATAGAGTAGAATTTGACGTCATATCTCATGGTACCAATATTTAAATAAGCGCTATTTTGTTGATCCTGGTATGATCTAATTGCATATCAAATTAAACCGATAAAAACTTCTTATTGGGGATTAACAAAGTATTGTTTTGATAAGTTGTTAACATTCGAACCAAAAACGTTTGGGAAAAAATTTTATGAAACAACGTTTATTGCTATTAATAATATTGGCAATTGTTCTAGGCGCTAGTCTCTGGGGTGCAGGAAGAGTTTGGATTAATAGTGAAGAAGTTGAATTAGGCTTCCACGGTTATACCGCTCTATTATTGGGTGGGTTAGCTAGTTTATTGCTTGGGGGTGGATTGATGGCTCTTCTTTTTTTTAGCGCTAGAAAAGGGTTTGATGATAAAGTGTTTTCCGCTGATGATGATGATGAATAATTTCCAAGAGAATAACGTTAAATTTAAAATGATATTATAGGATGAGGGAATAATGGATAACTATATACCCCCAACTTTGGATTGGGTAAGAGAGCAGGTTGAATTATATGAAAGCAGCGGGGGAACAAAAGGTACAACGCTCCGCGACACAGGACTCCCATGTATTATAATAACGCATAAAGGTGGGCAAACGGGGGCAATGCGAAAAATACCTGTTATGAAGGTTAAACATGGGAATAGCTATGTCTTGATTGGTTCGTATGGAGGCAGACCCAAAAATCCAGTTTGGGTCTATAATTTACGAAAACATCCCGATGTCGAGATTAGAGATCATACTGAAGTGATCTCTATGAATGTACGCGAGGTGCATGATGACCCAGAGCGTTCAAAACTTTGGGAATTGAGCGCGATAGCTTACCCTCCCTATATCGAATACCAAGAAAAAACGTCGAGAAAAATTCCAGTATTTATCGCTGAACCTGTATAAAGATGGATATTGAGCATCTTGTGTTAAAGGATGGCCCTAAAAGAGTGGGGCCGTTTAGTCATGCCGTTAAAGCAGGTGGTTTTTTATTTGTAACAGGCCAGATGCCTACATTGCCAGATGATCCTACAGCGCTTGTAACTGGTGGCATTACTGAGCAAACGCATCAAGTTATGCAAAACTTAAGACAGGTATTAACATCATCGGGCTGCCAATTCTCTAATGTTGTATTTGTTAGAGTCTATCTGGTTAACTTTCAGGACTTTGACAAGATGAATGATGTATACAAGACCTACTTTGATACGAAAAAACTCCCTGCAAGAACATGCATAGGGGTTACAGGATTGGCTGTTGGCGCTTCCGTTGAAATTGATTTAACAGCGAAATTATAAGTGCTAAAACTCTAGTCAGACTGAGACTTCATTATTGTGTGATCGGTTAAAATGTTGCTCTTGTACAAGTGCTGTATTTCTTCTTTTTTAAAACCATACTGAAGGAGTATTTCCTCGTTATGTTCACCTATTTTGGGCGGTTGCAATCGAACTTTTGGTCTTTTACGTTCTGCTCCAAACTCAACGGGAAGGGCGGGTAATCCGGTCATTTTTCCAATATCTTCGCCAAATTTAGAAATAAAGACGTCTACTAGCCCGCCAGTTGCTAATAGATGCGGATCCTCAAATAAATCTTTAGGCTGTCCTACAGGAGCCCATGAAATATTACAATGTTCACACCGTTCTTCTAATTCTTTTTGAGTGTATTTTATTAAACTGTCCTGAAGGGCAGGCAGTAACCATGTTCTCTCGGCCAGCCGCTTGACATTTGTATCTAGCCTTGGATCAGCGGCCAATCCCTGTAAATTAAACTCAAGAACAAATCGTTCCCATTGTTGATCAGAGGTTACTCCTATAAATAACTGACCATCATCGCGAGTATTAAAAACATCATATACAGCCCATGCTCCTCTTCGTGCAGGCATCGGGCGAGCATCAAGGCCTGTGGCTACCATGCCTGCCATGTGTGATCCCATTAAAAACACGGCACTCTCAAATAAAGAACTCGATACTCGTTGTCCTTTACCCGTATTATCACGTTCCCTCAAAGCACTTTGAACAGCAATAACACCGAACATCGCTCCTAAGATATCAATTACTGAAGCGCCAGCACGGAGAGGTTGTCCAGGGGGGCCAGTCATCCACGCTAAGCCTGACTGAAACTGGACAACTTCATCCAATGCGGGTCTATTCTCATATGGACCAGCCAAATACCCTTTAAGCGCCAGAAAGATTAAACGACTATTCAAAGGCGCCAATTGTTCATAACCACACCCCAGACGCTCCATAGTACCCGGACCAAAATTTTCTAAAACAATATCAGCATGCGGTATCATCCGGTGAACAGTTGCTCGTCCCTCATTTGTTTTTAGATTAACTGCCAAGCTTCGTTTGTTCCGGTTGAAACCTGAAAAAAACCCTGCGCCAAATCCGCCTAGTTTTCGCGTTTTATCCCCATCGGGAGCTGGCTCTATTTTGATTACATCAGCCCCTAGCTCTGCGAACAGTAATCCTGCCGTAGGCCCCATAATAGTATGGGTAAATTCTAGGACTTTCAGTCCCTTAAGTGGCATTTCTGACATTATTGTTCAATATTACGGCGAAAAGCGTCTAAGCTGCCAGCATGAATTAATTCCCCCGGAAGCTGATGTCCTACAATATCCTCTGCTAATCTTCCAACTTCTATTAGAGCATCTAAGTCTACACCGGTTTCAATCCCGAGTTCCTCGCATAGTAGAACAAGTTCCTCGGTGCAAATATTACCAGCTGCTTTTGGCTGTCCAGCAAATGGGCACCCGCCTAAACCTCCCACTGTGGTATCAAAACTCCGAATTCCCATTTTTAAACCGGCATATGCATTTGCAACTGCCAAACCGCGAGTGTCATGAAGGTGGAGAGATATTTCCATCTCGGGCCATTGGCTGCGCACTTCACCTATCACTCTTTCAATTCTGTGCGGCGCGGCCCACCCCATTGTATCAGCTAATGAGAAAACCGTTATTTCGGATCCAGTTTCCTCTGCTATCGTCATTCCGTCCTTTAAGGTATTAATGACGACCTCGGGAGTAATATCACCTTGGTAATTGCATCCAAAAGCGGCCATGATACCTATGCGATTTACATTAATCTTATTGTCAAGATGCAAAGAGGCCTGGCGTTTCATGGCTGCTACATTCTCAGCATGTGATCGGTTGAGATTCTTCTTCGTGAAGCCTTCAGATGCTGTAAGTGAAATCGAACCAGATAGCGTTAATTTCCCTTGATATTTCATGGCTCTATCTAAACCGTTGCCATTGAAATAAAGGCCGGTGTACTTTATACCTTCAGCCGCTGTAAAACCCTCTACAACGGCTTCTGCATCAGCCCACCCCGGGACTAATCTTGGATTAACAAAAGAGCACGCTTGAATATTTTTCAAACCGGTTTCCGACAATGCATTTATTAGCTTTATTTTATCGGCTGTAGATATCGGACCAGGTTCAATTTGAAATCCTTCTCTCGGTCCTTCTTCGTTGATTGAAACAAAATTTGGTAAATCCGACATAAATGAGCCTCTTCCATTTTTACATCATTAAGTATTTTATGTCTTAGCTTATGTTAAATTATCAAGTACCGCGCTATTAGTCATCCCTATATGGGAAATATTAAACGCATTTAACGTTCTTGGAGAAGGAAAATAATGTCAGATCAATTTGAACCAAATGCTATGGAATTTTCCAAAATCAATAAAATAGCAGTAAGTGCGGAGGATAAGGCAGTATTAATGCTAAATCTGAACCGATATGTTCCAAAAGCTGCCTATCCTAATGGTGAGTTGTATATAAATTATATGAGGGCATTAAATCAATTATTAGAACAACTTGGTGGCCGTATTTTATGGCAAATGCCTTCATTTGGACAACCACTGGGCGGTGAAAAACTTCATGAAATTATTGCTATTTGGTATCCATCTCATAAGGCTTTTTTAAACCTTAGGGAAATGCCCGGTTCAGCTGAAAATTTCAAATTAAGAGGCATGTGTGTTGAATATGCTGTCCTTCACCGATGTCCAGGAGATATGTTTCTTTAAATAACAGTATCTTGTGATCTGATTATTATAATTCATTTAGAGCCTGAATAGTCACGTAAGTTAATCTTGTTTAGTTTTTCCGCTTAGCCCCCTTACGATCCACGTGACATATTTAATGATACTAAAAAAGACAAAAGGTGGTGCGATCAACCAAAAAATAGCCGCCCCTATGTATCCAAGATCAATCAGTTCGGGTTGATTCTGAATAAGCGCGGTTACGACTATGACAATCCATACCAACAAAATAAAACCGAAAAACTTAAATGAAATGGTCATTCCCCCGCTCAATATTAGCAAATTCCATTACCCATTACACCAAGATGAAGGGCTATCATCGTGGCCCACGAATTAATCTACCCGGCAAGGCTTCAGTGGGCTTTCCCATTTTTGAAACGACTTCACCGGAAACAATAGTCGCATCGTATCCGTCTATCCGCTGCACCATTCTTCTGCCTCCAGACGGAAGATCGTATAAAACTTCTGGCGCATTAATTTTTAGTTTAGAAAAATTAATGACATTTATATCTGCCTTTTTTCCAACCTTCAAAATGCCCCTATCTCCTAAACCTATGGCATTTGCATTGTCAGATGTTAAACGTTTTATTGCATCTGAAATGTTGAACCTGGCGCCTCGCGACCGGTCACGTGCCCAGTGTGTGAGCATGTAGGTGACAGCGCTAGCGTCAGTTAAAACGCCAACATGAGCACCTCCATCCCCAAGCCCAACTAGGGTATTTGGGTCGGTCATCATATCAAATACATTATCTAAGTTACCGTATGCATAATTGGAAAGCGGACGATAAAGGATAGTAGTGGCATCATTTTCCATTAACATATCGTAGGCTAATTCTTCTGGCGTACACCCGAGAGTACTTGCTTTATGAGCTATAGACGTTTCGGGAAATGGCTCATATTCTGGTGGATCACCTAACGGAAAAATTTTATCCCATTCTGTGACCCGTGTTCTCATCACATGTTTCCCCTGCGGTTCGGTCAACAATCGTCTTTTAAATTCAGGTTCTTTGAGGTGTTTGACTTTCTCTTTATGGGGCAAGTCCTCAATTTCCCGCCATGCATCACAGGCCATAAAGGGATTGAGCGATATTTGAAAACCTAGCATGACCCCCGTGGGTCGTGTGAGGACTTGTCCAAAGATTTTAGACCCATTTGCATTAGCATTGGCAATATTAGACATGGTTTCGCGCCATAATTCCGGTCTATCATTGCGCTGTAGGACCGTAATTGTCATAGGCCTGCCCGATGTTTTTGCTAATTCTTTTAATAGCCCCATCTCTTCATCTGGGTCATCAAAATCAGATATGACTTGCAACCAACCGCTGTTAAGATTTTGAAACGCTTTTGCTATATCCATCAATTCCTGTTCTGCTGCCCCTAATGTTGGTGTAAAAGCGCCTGCGACTGTTCGATGATTTATTGTCCTACTCGTCGAAAAGCCAAGCGCTCCTGCACGGATCCCGTCTGCTACCAATTTTGCCATTTCAGCACGTTCGACCTCTGTTGCATCTTCTCTCGCCACCCCTCGGTCCCCCATCACATAAACTCTAATAGCCGCATGAGGGACTTGGGCAACGACATCCAAATCGAAGGATTTTTTATCAAGTGAATCAAGATATTCCTCAAAAGTTTCCCAATTCCAGGGTAATCCTTCTGTAAGAACGGGTTCTGGGATATCTTCAACGCCTTCCATTAATTCAACAAGTTTTTCTCTATCATCTGGTTTACAGGGTGCAAATCCAACACCACAGTTTCCTATCATGACAGTTGTCACACCATTCCATGAGGAAGGGGTTATTCTACTCGACCAAGTAACTTGTGCATCGTAATGTGTATGAACATCGATAAAGCCGGGAGTTACTAGTTTTCCTGTGGCATCAATTTCTTCGGTGCCGGTAGGGAGATCTGCTCCTATAGCGCTTATTATGCCATCAGTGATTCCTAGGTCAGAAATAAACCCCAGTTTACCAGTTCCATCTATGATGGTGCCGTTCCTAATAACTAAATCTGATTTTTTTACAATCATGATGACCTTCTAGAAAACATATTTTGAAAAAACTAATTCAAACTTGCATCAAAATAGCCATGATTTCAATTTTTTAGATTAAATTGCCATGGTTAGTTAGTAAAAACCATTAGTAAATTGTTTTAATTATAGTTTTATTAATTGTTTAAAATATTTATTTACCGTATTGTACCTAATTTTAAGCAAAATGAGACCAATTTTATGAATCAGTTCTACAATCCTAACTTAGAGATAGATCTCGATAGTCCATTTGCCCGTGATGAAAGTAATAAACTCATCCGGAGAAGTTACTGGATGGATAAAAGCGATACATCGTTGATGATGCTCATGAATAAAGGTATCGGAGCAAAACTTACCAATGATGAAAAACGAGCTCATTTAGTTGATATTAAAAGAGAGCATTTGATTAAAGAATTATTCGAGCCGGAAATACTCCCTCCAGAATAATCGCAATCAACCTGCAGAAATCATTACCCCTTAGAGTGGCGCCATTTAAGACATCTATTAAAAACTCCACTATTAGGAGACAATCGAGATCAAGTGCGCAGTAATGCACTGTGTTAAAGGATCTTAATCTCGCGGTTCTGAACTCCTCCAACGCAACCAATGTTCAATGCGAACTCGACCTTTGTCCTGGAAACATTATTTTCCAAAGCTGATTTTCCAGCTTGGTATATATAATTATAAAAAGCATTAACCGATCTACTGCGGGCATGCTTGTGTCCTAAGATGAATTGCCTGTCGATGTGGTCTATCCATGCGACCGATGGCTGCATTCATACGGTCCTAATTTGAAATCACTAATAACGTCAAGAATCTTCACCATAATGTGATTCGGATAATTCAGTATCGGCAAGATCATCAATATCTCGGTCAATCAGTAGTCAGGTTTTAATAATGTATCGTTCATTGAGCATAAGAACTACTTTCAAACTTGGATCTTTTGTAACAACCTTAGAATTTCTATCTACTGAAAAATTTCTTTAAGTGGAAAAGCTCTCTAGGACATTCTTAACATTCTCTGCATCGTATTCATGCTCCGTTAAATCCTCCGGATCCCATTCGCTTCGGTTTTCAACATGAAAGAAATCTCCACCATAGACGTGAATTGCTCCGGAGTTTCTGGGGATCGGGTTATTAACTGAATGGATAATATCAGGTCCTAGCGGCGTGACATCTCCAAGACATAGCGATCTTGCACCAGCGGCTTCAATACGTCCCTGTTTATCTTCATCTATTCGACGCCAAAATATGTTGTCTTCTCTGCCAGAATATATTCCAATAACCGCCCAAATATTATGATTGTGTGGGTATATTGTCACCCAGGGTGCCCATACAACATTCACAATAGTAAGATTGCTGGAACTAAAAATTGGATTGGCGCCAGCCTTAACTGGTTCACCAACGGCTTTCATTAAACTGCCAGGATCAGAAACAGCCTTTTTTACTATTTCCTTGATCTCCAAATGTGTTCCATCATTTGTAACGGCGGATTTACAACTTTCTATAAAATCATCTAGATTAAACATTACAATACACCCTTAATACGTCGTTGGGAGATGCGGTTGTTGGATATTATTATCTAATTGACAAATAATTGCGACAAATTTTGATTCTTAGGTAGTTCTTAACAACCTCACTGAAGAAAAGTTAAACATTTTTTCTTTTCTAGCTTGGAGCCATTTGGCACTAAGAGAAGGACTAGTGACTAGGATTATAAGAAGGCAATTGAGTTAACTGTTACAGTGTTCTATTTGTTCCATTGAGTGGGTTTGAAGTTAAAAGAGGTCTTTATGCAAAAAGCTTTTGAAGCCTTATCAAGTTTTCTACTGTTTGGTTCCGCTGCAACTGGATTAATTATGATTTGGGTTTTAGTGGCAGAGTATAAACTTGACAGTTGGGGGATAATGCCTTCGGTCATCTTAACGATATGTTTAGTGACGTTTTTACTATCATGGGCTTGGTTCAAGAAATTAAAAAAATAGCCATTTTTAATGTTCGTGTATAATTAGGGTTCGTGGGGGTGCCGATGACCGAATTATCAGCAGAAAAAGAAGCCATTAAAGCTGTTCATAAATACATAGAGGGGTTAAATGATAAAGATCCAACAAAACTTGCTGATAGTCTTCACTTTCCTCATATACGGAGCATGAAAGACGGTACGTTTTTTGAATGGCATTCGCCTAAAGAATACATGGAGGCCTTTAAAAACCGATTAAAATCATCGGGATGGGATCATACAAAACTAATTAAGACTTCAACCGAAAAACTTTCTGCCTCAAAAGTGCATGTCTCGATAGAATTCGGTCGTTATACAAAAACAGGGGTACTGATCAATAACTATAAATCATTATATGTTGTCATACACGACCAAGGATATTGGGGGATAAAATTCGGCTCAGGAACCGGTTAATCCCCGCTTTAACATCCCAGAAAAAAAACTATTTGTAATAACAACATGCGATATTATTTAAGTGCTCCATTAGCATATGTCGGTTGCACCTGAATAGATTTGTCGTTGTCACTATCAACTTTCTTTACATATAAAGCATTGATAAATGTCATGAAGGCGTGGGCTCTCAGTTTTTTTGCTCGGTTCTGAGAAATTTCAATCTCTTTTAGTGTTAAATCAGCTGTTGGATACAATGGGTCTTTTCTGTAAGAGTACATCAATTTTTCCTAATACGTTGTTAATGATGAGTTTGAAATAATCTTGTCCGGGCTGTAAAACCACCCTTTACTTAACAATCCAGCTATGAGTTTATGACATACCTGGAGAAATATTTGGCGATCATAATTTCTTATTGAGCAAAGGTGGCCCTCAATAGTGACGAGAAAGTTGAGTTTATATGATATCCCCACTTGAGAAATTGTTAGGAGAGCGGGATTGGCTGCTTGCTGATGGAGCTACGGGAACCAATTTATTTCAGGCCGGGCTGCAATCTGGAGATTGCCCAGAACTCTGGAATGAAATATTTCCTGATAGAGTATTGAACCTCTATCAAAATGCCGTTGACAGTGGATCGGATGTATTTTTAACCAACACTTTTGGGTGCAACGCCGCACGACTAAAACTTCATGATGCCGAAAAAAAGGTTTTTGAGCTGAATAAAATCTCCGCTGAACTTGGGAGGGAGATTGCTGATAGATCAGCTGATACAGTTATTGTTGCTGGAAGTATTGGTCCGACGGGTGAAATTTTCCATCCGATCGGTGAACTTCGCCATGAAGTAGCCGTAGAAATTTTTCATGAGCAAGCAGAAGGGTTAAAGAAGGGCGGAGCGGATGTTTTATGGCTCGAGACAATTTCAGCGGAGGATGAATTCACAGCAGCAGCAGAGGCATTTAATCGCGCCTCAATGCCATGGTGCGGCACAATGAGCTTCGATTCAGCAGGGAGAACAATGATGGGCCTCACATCAAGG
The DNA here is from genome assembly GCA_003284265.1 of SAR116 cluster bacterium AG-313-A07. GTDB lineage: Bacteria > Pseudomonadota > Alphaproteobacteria > Thalassobaculales > Thalassobaculaceae > UBA7326. The sequence goes on along the minus strand of QBVV01000034.1, from coordinate 8,734 downwards.
GATATGGTTTCGCTTATTGAACGGCTTTCTTACAAACCGATTGCATTCGGTGCTAATTGCGGAGTAGGGGCCAGTGATCTGTTAAGAACAGTACTTGGTTTTTCCTCAACATCTACAAAATTACCAATTATTTCCAAAGGAAACGCCGGTATACCAAAGTTTTTACATGGAGAGGTTCATTATGATGGCACACCGGAGTTAATGGCAGAATATGCTATTCTAGCTAGGAATAGCGGTGCCAAAATAATAGGGGGATGCTGTGGAACGACACCGGCGCATTTGAAGGCCATGAAACTTGCGCTTGAAAAGAATTCTGTCGCAGATAAGCCGACACTCTCAGACATACAAGAAAAAATAGGAGATTTTAGTTCTATCTCAGATGGACTTGAGGGCACCGAAAACTCTTCGCGTCGAAGAGGACGGAGAAAATTGAGAGATCAAAATTAATTTTTAGGTATAGAAGAGATATCGAAAACCCATGATAATGCAGACTTTGTAAATGCTTGTTTTTTGGGGATCAAATTAGCACGTTGGTCAACTGTTCCAACGCGCAATCCGAAAACCCCATTTTTATCGCCATCCGGTTTAGCGAATATTCTTGTCCCACAATTCGAACAAAACCCGAGATCCCGTTTAGCACCGCTATCCGCGATTTTTTGAAAAAAGGATATTTTTCCTTTGACTAGATTAAATTTACCATCAATCACGCGGACTACAACTCCATAGGCTGTCCCGGAATTAATTTGACAATCAGTGCAATGGCATATGACTACCATATTCTCATCGACTTCCGCCTCATATCTTATTGCTGAACAGAAACATCCCCCAGTTATTTTCATTTCACACCTCGTTTCTCATTTTAATAAATCTCTATCTTGGAAGATATTTAATTCAAAATTTTATTTGTTTTTAAATTAAATGCTTATTGAAACAACACCTCTATTTTAATGTTGAATAATAAACCTCATTTTATTATTCATTCTCAATTGACTGTTTTTCGTGGCGATGGCCGCCAATTTTTTTCTGCTAGTTCTTCAAAAAAAATGTCTGGAAGAAAACTCATAGTAGTAGTTCTTCCAAGGGTTTCAATTGTGTACCAAGCTCCCTTTAAAATCTCTAACTTTGGTTTGTCGGGAGAAAGGTACATTGATTGTGCGTCATAACCATTTGGCGATATTGTTACAACGGCAGGATCGCCATCGTCCCATTCCACAGTTAATGTTTTATCACTTCGGCGCCACGAAATATGACAATCTAGATTTAATTGTTTTTTTAACAATGCATATCCTACAATGTGCTATCTTCAAACTACTCATATTTAATATTATACTAATAATGCTGATAACCTAGAGGAAATTCTTATAGGTTTAACGGACCAAGCTTTGGATTGTGCAATGCCATTTATATGGTTTTTCTCGGACAAATAAGGCGCGCGGCCACAATCGATAATCATCTAGTTTTGGGTTCAATCGAAAAATCTATTACCTTTGTCAAAACAGTAGTCTGGCATTGTAGGCGTTTGGTGTTTTGTATACCCAGTTAAAAGCTCCCACCACAGGAGCAGGAAACTAAGGGCTTTAAAATTATTGGATAATGGAAATGTTAATTAAGCGAATAAATAATTTTGCAGAACTCGCTTTTGGAGGAGGAACGTTTATCAAAGCCGTAAAAACGGCTGTTGTCGTTGGTACGTTACTAACCTGCATAAACCATGGTGATGGGATAATACAAGGCAACTTACCAGATGTTTGGAAAATCACTTTGACTTTTTTTGTTCCCTTTTGCGTAACCACGTGGGGAGCCATTATTGGCAAATCATCAACTCGAAAAAATTAGATTTACAGAACACCCAGATCTTATAGAATTTGAGCGATTAATATGTAGCTCCTTTTAATTTTCAGTGTAAAACAACTTCTATTATTATTCTGAGTTAAGATCAGCGATTTTTAACTGTTTAGGATTGAAGGTTTAAATTGATGGGTTGGTTAACATTTATATGGTTTTCAATAATAATTATAACAGCCTACACCTACTGTCGAAGAGTTATTGGCTTCCGGTTCTTTCGCACCAATCTAAAACTTATTATGGATAAACTGGGTATTAATCGGATTAATTTTAAACTAAAAAAATTAAAAAATTGATAAACTTGAATCTGAAGTGAACTTTATCACTTACCATAAAAATGTCAGATTTTTGACTTGCTAAGACATGATGGAATCATATAACTAATTGAAAAAATAAATAGGGGGTTTTCCATGGCAGACGTTGATTCAGATACGCGACAAGGGCTTCGCATATTGGCAGAAACGTCTAAAACTATTGGTACTGAAGGTGTTGCCAGGAGGTTACTCAAGGCTGCGGAAACTGGTCGAAAAGATGACTTCAAGGCCGCCTCAACAATTTTTAATGCACTTCCCATCGAGAAGAGAGAAAATATCCGGGCAAAGGCCGAATTAGAAGCCAAAGCCGTTGATAACAGCGCTTCTGTTGAGAAAAAGGACATGGTCTACAATACCAGTAATGACCAATTCTCAGCTGGGAAGTAAAGATTTTTGGGGTATTTTTATAACCGTTTTAGCTGGAAAATAATATAGCGTCTTCGAGACGATCATCTCCCCAAAACAACTCTTTACCAACTGAAAAAGAAGGTGCTCCGAATACACCACGTTCAAGGGCTTCAAATGTGTTTTTTTCATATTTTTTAGTAACTTCTGACGAGTTAGCTAATTCTATTATTTGGTTATAATCTAGTGTCATTTCATTTAGGCATTTTCGAATATTTTCTTCAGAACCTGATTCCATGCCATCGATAAACCAATATCGATATGTTAAATTGAAATAATTTAGATAAAGGTCCATGTCATTCAAAACGACACCAACGAGATTGGCATTATCGAAATTCTTTAATGGGTAGGGTGCTGGCACATTAGGACGCGGCAAACCATAAGTCACAGCTCTTCGTTCAATATCCCTCCACATGTAATTTACTTTTTCTTTTTTTTCTGGGGGAAAGGGTATGTTATTCATTGATTTCATTATATGACGTATGCTGATTGGCTTAATTTCCATTTCGAACCCTCTTGTTGCCATCAGGTTCTGCAGGCGCAATGCCGTTAAATAAGTGTATGTACTCCCAATAGAAAACCAGCCTATTATTTTATTTTTCATAACGCGCCCTTTCATTGATTTGTTTCAACTATGGAAAAGCAAAACTGGCTTCAATAATCTTAACTGACTACCATTAAATTTGCGTGAAATGTGTTATTTCTATATTTTATTTGGCATTAGATAGATCACCTATGTTTCACAAAAAGAATTTGAAAAACAATCATCAAGGTTAAACCATATCACAATGTGATAATTATCTTGGAATTTTTTAATGTTAGTGGATATGGAAATAAAAAAACTTAACGACATCGCGGGGGCTGAAGTATTGGGCCTCGACTTAAGCAGATCACTTTGTTCAGAAACCCGGGATGCCATTTTATCCGCTTTCAATGAATATCATGTTCTAGTCTTCAGAAACCAAACACTATCAAAAGATCAGCAGGTAAATTTTACACAACAATTTGGTGAACTCGAGGAGCATGTTGGTCGATTGCCTGATGGAAGCCGATACCCAATTGTGCATACTGTGACTAATCTGGACCCAGTGTCAGGGAAGCCGACAACTGCGCCCCATACGCACGGTAATTATTTCTGGCATACAGATAAATCGTATCATGCTGTCCCATCGCTGATGACATTACTTTATGCAGTAGATGTCCCTCAAACCGGAGGGGATACGCTATTTTGCAATATGCAGCTCGCTTACAACGCATTAACAGATCCAGAGAAAGAATTATTAAAGTCGTTAAAAGCAATACATAGTTGGGAGGCAAGCAGACGAAATACTGGAAATATACCAGCCTCTGAGGAGCAAAAAAGAGAAAGACCACCTGTCAGTCATCCGTTAGTTCGAACGCATCCAGTCACCAAAAATAAATCTTTATATCTTGGAATGCATGTCGGGCATATTGAAGGTATGGCAGAAGAGAAAAGTAAGCGATTGCTTCAAAATCTTCTCGATAAATCGACGGTAGAAAGAAATATCTATAGACATTCCTGGCAACCTGGAGATCTGGTCATTTGGGACAATCGATGTTTATTGCATAAAGCTGATCGCAATTACGACATGTCAGTACATCCCAGAGTGCTACATCGCACAGTTGTTAAAGGCACCATACCTGTTTAGAATTGAGATTAACCCAAAATCAACGACTAATTTCACATAAACCATTGCGCAAGATCGGTTAAATTTTAACTAAAGAAAATTTATGAATAGTCTTTTAGAGCAGTTTTTATCCAGCACATATCTTTTTTGGTACGCACTAGTTTCCGCAATCGGCTGGTGGGTGATAACAAGAGGTAGGTCTCACAGAAAGTTAAATTGGGGCCTCCAATGGTTTTTAATATTTATTATGCTTCCGTGTATAATTCTTGGTGTTATTGATCATCTCTTAAAGTAATAAATTAGCCACCTAAAAAGAGGCGCAAGGTGCGTATTAAAGATCCAAACATCAGGGTTGATAACCTCATAGTAATAAATACACTTATGAAGTTTGTCAGTATTTCATAGCTTAGCAGCTGTCTGAATTATAACTGAGTAATTCGTTTTTTTGCCTTGGCATTATTCCGAAAATTGATCATACGCGGTTAATGCTTCGGCAGCATAAACCACCGACGGGCCGCCCCCCATGTATATCGACATACTTAACATTTCCAAGACTTCTTCTCTTTTCGCACCGTGCTGCTCTAAAGCTTTAACGTGAGAGGCTATGCAACCATCACATCTGACAGCAACGGCGATTGCCGTGGCAATCAATTCTTTAGTTTTGGGATCCAAAGCCCCATTTTTTTTTGCTGCGGCTCCTAATGATGAAAATGCTTTCATGGTATCTGGGAGCTCTTTTGCCAGTTGGCCGACAGATTTTTGGAGGTCCTCAGCGACATTCTTATAGTTTTGCTTCATTATTTTCTTCCAATCTATTTTTTCGAAATCTTTGCATGATTGCCAAGATGGTATCTTAACGCACTTTGACGTTCTCAAATCGGTGCAACTAAGACGGTCACCCAACGGGACCAAGTAGTGAGCATAATTTGTCACCGACTAGATACAAGACTTATTATTGATAGTGCAGAAATATCTTTTTGATGAATTCCAAAAAATGGAACTATGTACTAGGATTGGACTTTAAGCCTTTTATTTTCCCAAACGCGTCGAATTGTCTCTTCCTTATAATCCTTTGAATCGATTATAGGGTCGGCATTCATTTTGGCACGATTAAAAAGATTTGAATCATTGTGCCAATAATCTAAGCTCTCTGCTTTTATATGTTGTTGGATGCTTGGGCGTGACATTTCAGTTGACTCCATATCTAGAGCTAACATATTTGAACCTACAGTTGTGATGTCAAGTGGCCATACGTTAGATCCATCAAATAATTTTATTGATTATAGGTGAACAACCATATTTATAGACTAATAATTTTAATCTATATCATTCCGTTCCAACCCCTAATGTCTTATTTCAAAAAGGTTATTGTTGGCTCATGACTAGTGTAATACCGTTTGAAAGTACTGATTTAAATGTAAAGTCAGAATGGATTGATCATAATGGGCACATGAATGTTGCGTATTATCTTGTAGCATTCGACGAAGCCATTGGTGATCTCTTTCGTTCGTTAGGTCTTGATAGGAATTATCGTAAAGAAAATAAAATAGCTACTTATTGTGGCGATTTTCATATTCGTTATGTGAGAGAATTACACGAACACGCCCCATTAAAAATTCAAAGCCAATTAATTGCGTGTGATAAGAAAAGAATTCATTTGTGCCAGTCAATGTATAATGCTTCAGAGAATTATTTAGCCGCTCAATCTGAAGTCATTTACCTTCATATTGATTTAAATACAAAAAGAGTTGGCCCCATGGGGGATGGACTTTTCACCCGAGTGAATACGATGTTTGAAGAACATTCTGCACTCCCAAAACCTGATAATCTTGGAAGGGTAATCGGGTGGAGTTAGATGCCACAACAAAATATTAGAGACCTTAAAGATACAATAAATCGAGACATCCTGCCCTCGTTGGAGTATCTACTGCAAGACGCAATAGGAGCTAGAGAAGTACAATTTTTTAAAAAAATACAATCCGATCTCGTGTACGCTCAATCTGAACAAAACCTACTGGAGATTTTTCTAGAATTATCAACCTTGATGTTTTCCGATTTCATTTTCACCGACAAACAACTCGAAAGAATTGACACATTATTGGCGAATTGTGAGCAAATAGCATTTACGTTTTCGGCCAATACCAGCGTCTCAAACTAAACCCACCAACCGCCGTTTAATTTACTTGTCTTGAGCTTTATCCCACTGCGACCTTAATAATTCCTTAACAGCATCAGACAATTTCGCCTTTGGTTCCTCGCTACAGTATCCTAAGATTTTATACCATATAACATCACGTCTAGGTACAATGTTGGTGGGTGAGGGGAATTCGCCCGATATGGATCTACCTCGATCAGTTTTCAGTCCTTCACCTATCAAATCACTGAAGTGATTTGCCGCGCTTATCCACCCTTGTGCCCAGTTTTCATAAAATTTTCTGAGACCTTTGTCCTCGGTATTTTTTAAAACAACGCGACACGACAAATTACCTGCACCAAGGATCTCTGGTGAACTAACGCCTGCAGCTTGACCCGAACTAGAAGACATTATGGCCACTAAAAATATAACTATCGCGGATATAAACGGTAAAATTCTCTTCATACCCTGAAATATAAGTAACTATCGGTAATAAACAAGTTAATACTAGTAGGGTAAAACTGCCGTATGGGAAATGATCTAACAAAGGCATGGCCACGTACCGAACAAAATGGGTTTCAACAAGGCGACGTTGAAGCTACCTTCTTTTGACCTTTATGGTAAATCCGATGGAAGTTTTGAGAAAAGATTTTGAAAATAGAGAATCTATTATTCAATATGTTAAAACCCTGGTCCCCTGGGCCAGAGGAGAGGCATCGCACACCGAGGGTGGACGAAGCAATGCCATCCAAAAACTGCGGAAAATTGATCCGGAAAATTACAGTTCAACCCGGAACTTTGGCAATGGCGCCGTAACCCACTTATCACCCTACATACATCACGGTATACTAACCTTAAACGAGGTTCGGAACCACGCTTTATCAATTGCAAAATCCAATAAAACAATACAGAAATTTATCCAGGAATTAGCCTGGCGAGACTTTTGGCAACGAGTTGCCGAATTGCATCCGACGTGGCTTTGGAATGATGTAGAAGCATATAAAACCGGATATATGGCCAACGATTACGCTAATACACTGCCCTCTGACATTCTAAATGGTGCTACTGGAACCGCCTGTATAGATAATTTTATTCACAATTTAACTGATTCAGGTTACCTGCATAACCACGCTCGGATGTATCTAGCCAGCTATATCGTGCACTTTAGAAGGATTAAATGGCAAGCTGGCGCCCAATGGTTCCTTGAACAACTTATCGACGGAGATGAAGCCAGCAATAATTTTTCGTGGCAGTGGATTGCAAGCACATTCAGCAACAAACCGTATATTTTTAATCTAGAGAATGTTCAGAAATATTTTGGAGAATCTGTCGATACTTCTAGACTGAATAATATTGTTTTAAATGCCGACTACCCCACCCTATCAAGTAAACTATTTCCCAATTTGAGTGCCTAAATGTCAGATTTAATTGTACTGTTACATGAAAAATCACTACGGATTCCCGATGCTGTTGTTGTTCGTTTAGAAAAAGATACTAGGGTCATTTATGTATGGGATGATGAATATTACAAAAATAGGGGTTATTCATTAAAGCGACTTGTATTTATCTATGAAACTTTATCCAAGCTACCGGTACAAATATTAAAGGGTGATACCGCCCAGATATTGGGTAGTTTCAACCCAAAGAAAGTTTTAATTCCTTTTACGGCTGACACCGGATTAACCAAACTGCGTCAAAGTCTTTCACGTTCCTTTAACGTGGAAATAGTAAGGGACGATTTATTTTGTGAGGAAGATTTCAGTTTTGAAACAAAACGGTTTTTCAAATATTGGAAGAAAGCGGAAAAAACCGTCTTTCTAAGGGATGGTAGGAATAAATGCCCAACGGTATAAAAAAAGCCAATTTACCCCATAGAATTTGTGTAACTTGTGAAAAACCGTTCACCTGGCGTAAGAAATGGAAATTGGTGTGGGCAGATGTTAAATACTGTTCCAAACGTTGCCGAATGTTGGGGACTAGATAACGTATTATAACAATAGTCAAAAAGACATTGTTTCCGTTATCATTCCCTTAAGCTTCACGAATTCTTCGGTAATATTTTTATTGGCGTCGGTTTTTTAACGACATGAATGCAGAAAAAGCAAGCATTAGCCAACCTATCATTAATGTTATACCACCTAATGGTGTCAAATTAACTAAAAAGGGTATCTGGAGCGATACCGACAGGTAGATACTAAAACTAAATAGCATCGTGCCAATGATAAAAGTAGCGCCCGTCCAGGTTAAGTGACGGGTATCGCACCAACAACCGTCCGATCGGGTCGACAAACCAATGGCAACGCAGATCACAGAGTGTATCTGGTTATAACGGACGGCTGTCATTAGAAACCTGAAGTGTTCATTGCTTACTGTGTCTTTTAATCCGT
>QBVV01000033.1 GCA_003284265.1 SAR116 cluster bacterium AG-313-A07 | reverse complement strand
GGACCCCGTTTTACATAAGGGGCTGTGTTGGAAAAATAGAACGTATCTGTGGTGCCTTCGAAAACCCGGAAGAATTAGCATTTGGCCGCCTCGGTGCAGATAAAAAGGTCCTTTATCGAGTTAGATTTTCTCAATCTGATATTTGGCCCGATTATGAGGGGGCTAAAAATGATCAAATCGATATTGAACTATATGAATTTTGGCTGGAAAATCTGGAAGAGGAGCGGAAATAATGACAACTGAACCTCACGATCATGAACACATGCATGAATATGATCCTCAACATCATCATCCCCATCAGGACGACCAAGATGATACTATGACCTACTACCGAATAATGGAATCCGCTGTTCGTGAGTTGCTTATTGAAAAAAAATTAATAAATGCAGATCAAATTAGAAGTCAGATCGAGAAAATGGATTCGAGGATCCCGGCAAATGGCGCCAAAATAGTAGCGCGCGCTTGGAGTGATATGGATTTTAAAAGTCGACTTATTAATGACCCCAAATCTGCGGTTGCTGAATTGGGACATGATATAGGCCCATTAAACTTGATAGTGCTTGAAAACACTGACTCGGTGCACAATGTCGTAGTTTGTACTTTGTGTTCCTGTTATCCTAGGTGGATTTTAGGGCTGCCGCCAGATTGGTATAAAAGCCGTGAGTATCGATCGAGGGTAGTCAGGGAGCCAAGGAAAGTTTTAGAAGAGTTTGGTACTTTGATAGATGACCAAAGAGAGGTCAGGGTTCATGACTCGACTGCTGATATGCGATATTTAGTTCTACCCAAGCGTCCAGAAGGAACAGACGAGTTATCTGAGGAAGACCTGGTTTCTCTAATTGGAAGAGATGCTCTTATAGGTGTCGTAGAGGTAAAGGCGCCTTGATGGGTAGCCGTATTTTTACAGAGAAAACTGGATTTGTGTAGCTTCAACTGAATCTGGCCTTGCATTTTGTGTCAAGCAGCGGTACATAGTTTGTAATTATCACACACACGAACTTGCGTCGAAATTTTCGTTATAGATTGCGGCGCTCCGGTGTTTCTTGGTTGTTCGAGAAACGGGTGTTCGTGGAGGTTTAACCGGAGAAGAATATGAGTTCAATGTCGTTTACTATGCGCCAGTTGTTGGAAGCTGGGGTGCATTTTGGTCATCATACTAGAAGATGGAATCCTAGTATGGCGCAATACATATACGGAGTGCGTAATAACACGCATATTTTAGATTTGCGACAATCCGTTCCATTGTTGCATCGTGCACTAGAGGCTATCCGAGAGGTGACTTCCTCCGGGGGGCGTGTCTTAATGGTGGGAACCAAAAGACAAGCTGCAGAAAAAATAGCCGAAACTGCACAAAAAACAGGTCAGTATTTTGTAAACCATCGTTGGTTAGGAGGGATGCTAACTAACTGGAAAACTATCTCTATATCAATCAAAAGATTGAAAGATTTAGATGAGCAATTGAGCGGTGAGATACAGGGCCTAACAAAAAAAGAACTGTTAAACCTTACCCGGGAACGCGATAAATTAGAAAGAGCACTGGGTGGGATTAGAGAAATGGGCGGGTTGCCAGACATTCTCTTCATAATAGATACTAATAAGGAGCAGCTGGCTATCCAGGAAGCCAATAAACTTGGCATTCCAATAGTAGCCATCCTAGATAGTAACTGTAACCCAGAGGGTGTTCAATTTCCAATTCCCGGAAACGACGATGCGATGAGAGCAATTGCATTATATTGCGATTTGGTTGGTGGAGCTGTTTTAACTGGATTACAAGCTGAGTTGGTTGCATCAGGGGAGGATATTGGTGCTTCCGAAGAGCCACTTATTGAAGCTGAGCTTAGATCTGAAAACCTAGCTGTTGAACAAAAAGAACCAGAGGTGTTGACCGAGACAGTGAAAAACGAAGTTGATCAGGAGAAACTGTCAGGGGATTTGGCTAAAGACGATAAGGGTAAGGCGTCTTAAATTAACACAAATGCTTCGCCTTCGGGCAATATAGAAAAAGAGGAATGTTATGGCGGCTGTAACGGCTCAAATGGTAAAAGCACTCAGGGAACAGACTGGTGCTGGTATGATGGATTGTAAAAAGGCTTTAAATGAGACAGACGGTGTTTTAGATGATGCTGTAGATTGGCTTAGAACCAAAGGCTTATCCGCAGCGGCAAAAAAAGCCGGCCGTGTTGCAGCCGAGGGAGTAGTAGCGTTTTCTGTATCTGATGCAGGAGGGGCTCTCATAGAAGTAAATTCGGAAACAGATTTTGTTTCCCGAAATGGAGATTTTCAAGATTTTTCCTTAAAACTGGCAGGCATGGTTCTTCAGAACGGTGATGACGTCGAGTATCTGAAATCCCAGCCATACCCGTCGACAGATAGGACAGTGGGGGAGCAACTCACTCACAATATAGCTACAATCGGCGAGAATATGTCAATCCGAAGAGCAAAAAAATTAGATGCTGATGGGGGGATTGTTATTCCTTACATGCATAATTCTGTAGCACCGGGACTTGGAAAGATTGGAGTTTTAGTTGTTCTCAAATCAGATGCTCCTATAGATAAATTATCGGCTCTTGGAAAGCAAATAGCGATGCATGTTGCAGCGACGGCTCCACAAAGTCTGCGAATTGACGACTTGGACCCTGTTGCCATAGAGAGAGAGAGAGCAGTTTTGATTGAACAGGCAAAAGAGTCTGGACGCCCAGAAAATATAATTGAAAAAATGGTCTCTGGTCGGCTTCAAAAATTCTATCAGGAGGTTGTTTTACTTGAGCAAACCTTTGTAATCGACAATGAGACTAAAATATCTTCCGTCATAGAAAATGCATCTAAGGATTTTGGTTCCAGTGTGGAATTAATAAGTTTTTGTCGCCTTTCTTTAGGCGAGGGCATAGAGAAAGAATCAACAGACTTTGCCTCTGAAGTGGCTGCTACACTCAGCAACTAACTCTAAGTGGGGCGTCCAATAAAATAGTGGGAGCACGGGCGTGCCTAAACCTGATACTAAAACAAATCCAAAATATAAGCGCGTTTTACTTAAAATATCAGGCGAATCACTTATGGGTGATCGGTCCTACGGGTTGGACCCCGAAATGGTGAACAGGGTTGCGAGAGAAATCAAATCCGCTATGGATTACGGGACGGAAGTTTGCGCGGTAATCGGTGGTGGTAACATATTTCGTGGAGTTTCTGGGGCAGCGAATGGCATGGAACGGGCTACTGCAGATTATATGGGTATGCTTGCGACTGTAATGAATTCACTCGCTATGCAAAGTTCGCTCGAATCGATAGGCATACAAACGCGGGTTCAATCTGCATTGCCAATATCAGCTGTCTGTGAACCATACATAAGGCGAAGGGCAGTGAGACACATGGAGAAAAAACGTGTTGTGATATTTGCTGCCGGGACAGGAAATCCTTTTTTCACAACCGATACAGCGGCCGCGTTAAGGGCTACCGAAATGGGCTGTGACGCGCTTTTAAAAGCCACTAGGGTCGATGGGGTTTATGATGCTGACCCAGAAAAGAAATCGGATGCAAAAAGATATGATAAACTAAGTTATCTTGAGGTTTTGTCCAAAGATTTAAAGGTTATGGATGCCTCGGCTATTTCCCTTGCACGAGAAAATAATATACCAATTTTGGTGTTTTCAATCCAAAATGAAGGTACATTTTCAGAAATAATACGCGGTAGTGGTCTTTATACAATTATAGAATAAGAGCATAGATATGGATGATCTTGATTTAGCCGATTTAGAGAGAAGGATGGAGGGAGCATTAACTTCCCTTGCCAAGGAGTTCCAAGGCTTAAGGACGGGACGTGCATCTACACAATTATTAGACTCAGTAGCAGTAGAAGCTTACGGCACATCTATGCCTATAAACCAAATTGCAACGGTAAGTGTCCCGGAGCCAAGAATGCTCTCAGTTCAAGTCTGGGATAAAGAAAATACAAAAATAGTTGAGAAGGCTATTCGTGAGTCCAACTTGGGTTTGAATCCACAAGTTGACGGGCAACTTCTTCGTATTCCTTTACCGGATCTTAGTGAGGAGCGACGGCACGAATTGTCAAAAATAGCTGCCAAATATGCGGAAAATGCTAAGATTGCTGTTCGAAATGTTCGCAGGGATGGTATGGATACGACTAAAAAGATGGAAAAGGATGGTGATATAAGTCAAGACGACCGTCATATTTATGATGAAGAAATCCAAACAATAACCGATAAAAGTATCAATAAAATTGATGAATTGCTGTCGAGTAAAGAAGTGGAAATTATGCAGGTTTAACTTATGAAGTCGCAAGCCATAAACGAAGACGGAAATAAACCAAAACATGTTGCTATCATCATGGATGGAAATGGCAGATGGGCGCGATCTCGGGGGCTTCCTCGGACCTTTGGCCATAAAAAAGGCGCGGAAACAGTTAGAATTGTTGTGGAGAGTGCACTAAAACTAGATGTTGAATACCTAACGTTATTTGGGTTTTCCTCCGAAAATTGGAATAGACCAAAAGATGAAGTTATAGACTTGATGTCTTTATTAAGAGGCTACCTCTTCGAAGAGGTAGAATTGCTAGACAAAAAAGGCATCAGATTTAAGGTCGTGGGTGATAGGCAGCGCCTGGATTGTGATATCGTTAAAATGATAACTAATGCGGAAAAATTGACTGCGGATAATGCTGAACTGACACTCACTTTGGCGCTTAGTTATGGTGGTAGAAGGGCTATTTCTGATGCTGCCAAAGATCTTGCAATTAAAGTCTATAAAAAGCAATTAAACCCAAATGAAATTTGTGAAGAAATGTTCAATCAAGCTTTAGAAACAAAAATGTTCCCTGATCCAGATTTAGTTATCCGAACCTCAGGCGAAAAGCGAATTTCAAATTTTATGTTATGGGAGTGTGCGTATTCTGAATTTGTTTTCACTGACACATTGTGGCCAGACTTTTGTCATAAGGATTTAAGTGCTGCCATTAATGAATATTCTGGAAGAAATAGGCGTTTTGGCTCGTCAATATGATAATTTTTAAAGACTAAATACGGTTCAAATGAAAAATCGTATAAAATCAATTATAAGTTCTGAGAGCTTTCGAAATTTTTTAATTCGATCATTGTCAACCGCGGTAATAATTCCAATTGCGGGTTATATTCTAGTTATCGGGGGCGATTATTTCACATTATTCATAGCAATTTTAGGAGCTCTTATGATTTGGGAAATGGCTCGAGCAATCTTTGGTGCTGCGCATTCCCGCTTCCTAATAATCCTAAGTATTAGTTTTGGAACAGTGATATTACTTTCTGGTTTGAAGATAGGGATGTTACTACTCTGCACCGTGGCACTCTTCGTTTTAATTTTATTTTCAATTTATTGCTTGGTAATTAAACAAGCAGATAAAATTACTAAGTTTTTAACCTGTAGCCTTTTCATTGTTATTCCTTGCATATTATTTTTGTGGTTGAGAGAAACCAAAGAGCTCATCATCCTTTTTTGGATACTTTCATGTGTCATAGCAACCGATATCGGAGCCTACGTTGTTGGAAAAATAATTGGTGGAGTAAAGCTTGCTCCTAAAATTAGTCCAAATAAAACTTGGTCAGGGCTATTTGGCGGTGTAACTGCGAGTGCTTTTACTGGACTTGGTTTCAGTGTTTTCTGGATGGAAAAGCACTTTAAATTTGTATGTTTAAGTCTATTGATTGCGATAGTGGCTCAAATGGGGGATTTACTTGAATCCCGTTTTAAAAGAAAGTATTCACTCAAAGAAACAAGTAATATCATACCTGGTCATGGTGGAATAATGGATCGACTCGATGGGCATATGGCAGCAGTCACTTTTATAGCACTTATTAACTTTACCAGTAGCCAAATGCAGTTTTGATGGTTGTTATTTCAGTTTTAAATCCCACGAAAAATGGCTCATAAAATGAAGAAGATCACAGTACTTGGATCTACGGGTTCAGTCGGACGTACAACCGTAAAATTATTGTTAGAAAATCGAGGCAAGTTTGAGGTTAAGGCGTTGGCGGCAGGTAATAATTGGAGGCTATTGGCCGAACAGGCGCGCCTTTTATCGCCGTCTTTTGTAGCTATAGATAACTCTGATGCTTATAGGCCCTTGCAAGAGGCTCTTGATGGTGAAAATATTCAAATAGGGGCTGGACCGGCGGCTGTTGTTGAGGCAGCAGAGATCAATGCAGATTGGGTTATGGCTGGTATTGTTGGCGTTGCTGGGTTACCGGCAACAGTGGCTGCTGTTAGGCGTGGGGCGTTAATCGCCTTCGCCAATAAAGAATGTCTAGTTTCGGCAGGTGGTATCCTTATAGAGGAAGCAAAAAAGTCGAATGCGAAGTTAATCCCAGTAGACTCAGAACACAATGCTATTTTCCAAGTTTTTGAAAATGATAATAAACACTCCATTGATAAAATAATACTAACTGCATCCGGTGGACCTTTTCGAACAACAAAGTTAAGTGATATGGAATTAAAGACCCCGGAGGCAGCTCTGGCTCACCCTAACTGGGAAATGGGAGCGAAAATCTCAATCGATTCGGCAACAATGATGAATAAGGGACTTGAGATAATAGAAGCCTGTTTTCTGTTTGCGATGCCGGAAAATAGGATAGATGTTGTAGTACATCCTCAATCAATAGTTCATAGTTTGGTAGCATATAAAGACGGTTCTCTTTTAGCACAGCTTGGTTCTCCGGATATGGCCACCCCCATAGCGTACTCGCTGGCCTGGCCGGAAAGAATGGTTATTTCTCAACAACTTCTGGACTTGACGATTACAGCTCCATTAACTTTTGAGGAGCCAGATACTATTCGTTTCCCAGCGTTAAACCTTGCAAGGGAAAGCATCCGGTTGGCTGGAAATAGTAACTTAGTTTTAAATGCTGCCAATGAAATAGCAGTAAAAGGGTTTCTTTCTCGGCAGATAAAGTTTACGGATATAATCCCTTTCATTAAAACTGTTTTAGATAAAGAATATGGTAAAGAGCCAATCTCAATTGATGAAGTCTTGCTTATGGATAGAGATGTCCGTAAATCGGCAAATCATTTTTTGAAAATGAAAACGAATAACACCTGATTACTTTCTGATATTTGTTGGAATTAGATAACCGATGGACTTAATAGAAATTTTTAAAATTATAGTGCCGTTTTTAATAATTTTAACGGTTCTGGTCTTTGTTCACGAAATGGGACACTATTTGGTTGCCAGAAAAAATGGCGTGAGAGTTGAAGTCTTTGCTATTGGATTTGGGAGTGAACTATTTGGCTGGACCAACAGGGTCGGAACTCGTTGGAAGATCTGTGCTATTCCCCTTGGTGGTTATGTAAAAATGTTTGGTGATGGAGATATCACTAGCTCAACTGTTGTTGAGGATTCAAATGGAAGTCATGAGGAAAGAGAAAACGCTTTTCATCATAAATCTTTAGGCGCGCGGGCAGCAATAGTAGTAGCTGGCCCGGTAGCCAATTTTTTGTTTGCTATAGTTTTGTTGGCTGGTCTGTATTCAATAGTAGGTCAACGATATGCGCCACCAATAATAGATAAAATAACTAGTGGAAGCAGCGCTGATGCAGCTGGTCTAGTAATTGGTGATGAAATTTTGCAAGTAAATGAACAAAACATAAAAAGATTTGACGAGCTTCAAAGAATTGTTCGGCCTAATCCAGGAAAAGAACTTAAATTTTTAATTCGCAGAGATAATGAAATATTACTCAAGACAGTTATTCCGCAATTAGTTGAGGGTAAAGACGCATCGGGTTCCAAAATAGTTTATGGACTTTTGGGTGTCGTAAGTGAGCAAACAACATTTATTCGACACAATCCTCTAATCTCGTTTGGCCTAGCGGTAGAAGAAACTTGGGTTATTGTTTCCCAAACGTTAATGCATGTTACCGAGATGATAAGAGGAGAGAGAACGACGGACGAACTCGGTGGCCCAATAAGAATAGCAAAATTATCGGGAGCAGTTGCTGATGCCGGACTAACTAGCTCGATTTGGTTTATGGCTGTATTGTCAATTAATTTGGGATTAATTAACCTTTTTCCGGTGCCAGTATTGGATGGTGGTCATTTATTCTTTTATTTACTTGAGTTTATTCGAGGAAAACCACTTGAAGCAAAGAGCCAGGGAATAGCGTCTTACGTGGGATTAGTTCTTGTCATTTCATTAATGATTTTTGTTACTTGGAATGATCTAGTACAACTTAATATTACTAATTTTATTATATCAATATTTAATTAAGAGATTATCGTTATTATTGATAACTGTGGGATAATATTTGAATTGTTTAAACGTTTTATTAATTGTTTTGTTCTAGCGAGCGTTTTGTTTGCCACTATTATTGTTGGTTTGCTGCTGCATACTACCTCGTCCTGGAGTGATACTAGAAAAATTACAAGTATTGAAGTTTTGGGTACTCAAAGAATTGATCCTGAGACTGTTATTTCCTACTCGAATTTAAAAGTAGGTGATCAAAGCGATCCAGATAAGCTGGATGCCGCGCTTAAAGTATTATTCAAAACGGGATTATTTGCTGATGTTGATTTTGTAAAGGTCGGCGAAAAACTGGTTATCAATGTGATTGAGAACCCAGTGATAAATCGCATTGCATTTGAGGGCAACAAGAGGATTGAAGCTAAGGATCTTGAGTTAGAATTGCAACTTAAACCCCGGCTTGTATTTACTAGAACCAAAGTACAGCAGGATGTTCAACGGCTCTTGACCCTCTATAGATTAAGTGGTCGTTTCGCTACACAGATAGTGCCAAAGATCATAAAGTTAGAACAAAATAGAGTGAATTTAGTTTTTGAAATAGACGAAGGGCCTCTGAGCAAAATCCGCAATATATCGTTCATTGGAAATAAGAGTTTTTCTGATTCGGAGTTGGCGTCTGTTATCCATACCAAAGAATATGCATTCTGGAGAATACTTACTTCAACAGATACATATGATCCAGATAGACTGAGTTACGACCGTGAGCTGCTGAGACGTTTTTACCTAAATAGGGGTTACGTCGATTTTACAGTTCTATCAGCGGTTGCGGAACTTACACCAGATCAAAAAGATTTCGTGGTGACGTTTTCAATCGACGAAGGCGAGCGGTATAAATTTGGAAAGATGAGCTTGATCTCCAATTTAGAGGGGGTACAGGAAAAACAATTATCTTCCTTTTTGATAACAAAAGAGGGTGATTGGTACACAGCCAAGGCTGTGAATGAAACAATTGACTCAATCTCTGATCAGTTAGGGGTTCTTGGCTTTGCTTTTGTAAAAGTAAGACCTATTTCAGATCACAGACGGAAAGAACGGATAGTAAATTTAAATTATACTATATCAAAGACGAGGCGGGTGTTTTTAGAGCGTATAGATATTGAAGGGAATTTACGCACCTTAGATAAGGTTGTTCGAAGAGAGTTTGATATTGTTGAGGGCGATGCTTTTAATATCTCAAAATTACGTCGGGCAAAACGACGGATAAGAAATCTAGGTTTTTTTGCTAAGACTAATGTTGAAAGGGTGATGGGGAAAAGTGAAGAGTCGACGATAATTAAGGTACAGGTTGAAGAGAAATCAACAGGAGAAATTTCATTTGGAGTGGGTTTTTCTTCATTGGATGGTCCATTAGCGAATGTCGGCATTCGTGAAAGAAATCTTTTAGGCCGTGGACAGGATCTTAATTTTAATTTTCAAGGATCCGCCAGTAGACAGGAGTTTAAGATTGGTTTTACAGAACCTTATTTTATGGAACGTAGACTTTCTGCGGGTTTTGATCTTTTTCAAGTCACAACAGACAGGCAGACTGATAGCTCGTTTGATGAGAGGAAGGCTGGTGGAAGTTTAAAGCTGGGTTATGTGTTAGGACGTGATTTATCACAAAGTCTGAAATATCAATTAAAAAAAACAGACATCCAAAATGTTGATGAAACAGCATCTACTCTAATTAAAGAACAGGAAGGCACTAACACCGTATCACAGATTAGCCAAACTACCGTTTTTGACAAACGTGACAATAGATATGAGCCTAAAGATGGCTATGTTGTAAGCTTAACGAATGAATTAGCTGGATTGAGTGGCGATACTCAACACTTTAGGACAAGAATAAAAACGGCTTATTTTGTTTCTTTATTTGAAGATAAGGTACTTGCGTTTATAGCGGAAAGTGGGCACATAATTGGGATTGACCAAGATGTGAAGATAGGGGAACGTTTTTTTCTTGGTGGGCAGACTGTGCGGGGGTTTTCCAACTCAGGCATTGGACCTAGAGATGGAATAACAAACGATGCCTTGGGAGGTAATACTTATTATGCAGGATCGATAGAGTTACGTTTTCCATTGGGTCTAGGAGAAGAATTGGGGATAAACGGATCTCTATTCACAGATGTCGGTAGTCTTTGGAGTTTAGATCGTGATTCCTCTGATATTTTGGATTCCTCAGGCGCGAGAGCTTCCGCGGGACTTGGTGTTTCTTGGGCTACAGGTTTGGGGCTAATGCGGGTCGATTTTGCTAGCGCTTTGTTGAAAGAGGATTGGGATGAAACAGAATTTGTACGGTTTAGTTTTGGCACGCGCTTTTAAGATGTTAGTAAATGGTTCCGAGATATATAAACCTTTACGGTGCGTGCTATTTATAAATCTTTTCACTCTGCTCATAATGATGACTGCGGGAAACATAAATGCAGATACAGTTAAAAAATTTGAACCAGTTTCCTTGGCAGTTGTCGATTTTAGGGGGGTTTTAG
The DNA here is from genome assembly GCA_003284265.1 of SAR116 cluster bacterium AG-313-A07. Classification (GTDB taxonomy): domain Bacteria; phylum Pseudomonadota; class Alphaproteobacteria; order Thalassobaculales; family Thalassobaculaceae; genus UBA7326. The sequence goes on along the minus strand of QBVV01000033.1, from coordinate 16,249 downwards.
CAAAGTCAAATGCTGCGATATCAGTGCGAAAACAATTAGATATAGAACGAAGTAAATATAAAGAACAATTTGCAGATATTGAAAAAAAATTGAGAGCCGCTCAGCAAAAATTAGCAAAACAAAGAGCTATTGTAACGGCCGAAGCTTTCGAAAAAAGAGCACGCGAATTGAAAGATAAAGCGAGGGAAGCCCAGAAAAGAGCGCAAGTCACTAATCAACTTTTAAAAAAATCGTTTGATAAATCGATGGATGAGATACGCAAGCATTTGTTGAAAGTCATTGCGGAAGTTGCAGAGGAGACAGGTGCTGGGGTTGTCTTATTTAGGAGCGCAATTGTAATAGCTGTAAAAAAATTAGAAATTTCACAAGAAGTACTTAAAAGACTAAATAAAAAACTACCGTCAGTGAAAGTAGTTTTTGCAAAAAGTAAATAAAGAAAGGTCGAGGTATGGCGGATCTGAGGTTTTTCAGACGCTCAGCGCCTCTAACTGTAGAGGCAGTCGTCGAGATAACGGGTGCCATCCTGATGTCAGAAGCGAAAACCTACCCTCCGATCAAAGATGTGGGGCCTATAGAGACAGCTGGTTTAGGAGACCTCACCTTTGTTGAGAATAGAAAATATGTTGATTTAATTTCTAAAACTAAGGCCTCTGCATGCTTTATATCTAGCGATCTAGTCGACCGGGCTCCCCCGAACTTGATATTGCTTCTAACAGATCGTCCCAGAAGATGTTTTGCCACAATAGCAAACATAATGTACCCAAGAGATAAAATTGTGCCGATAATTCATCAAACGGCAATAATATCTGAAACAGCAGTCATTGCTGACGATTGTCGGATAGACATAGGGGCAGTGATCGGCCCATTTGCCAAAATTGAAACGGGTTGCTGGATAGGTAGTAACTCAATAATTGGAGAGAACGTCGAGATAGGTCGAAATACCCGGATAGGATCTAATGTTTCAATTTCTCATACAGAGCTAGGGGCGGATTGCGTAATATACCCTGGAGTTCGAATTGGCCAACCAGGATTTGGCTTTGAAATAGATGCGTCCGGTCCGATTGATATGCCTCAGTTAGGATTAGTGAAAATTGGAAATAATGTTGAAATCGGGGCCAATACAACGGTTGATAGAGGCGCTGGGCCGGATACAATTATCGGTAGTGGTACCCGAATTGATAATCTGGTACAAATTGGACATAATGTCCAGCTAGGTAGTAATTGTGTGATTGTTGCACAAGTAGGTATAGCCGGTAGCACAACGATCGGCAATAATACCGTGATTGCTGGTCAATCTGGACTTGCTGGACACATAAATATTGGAAATAATGTCCAAATAGCGGCGCAGTCTGGTGTGGCGAAAAGCTTGAGCGATGGAGCTGTGGTCGGGGGCTCGCCGGCGGTTCCGATAAAGCAGTTTAGAAAACAAGTGGCCGTTATAAAATCCATCAGCCGAGGTATTAAAAAGTAGAATTTTGAGTTCGACAGAAGCAAGCATCTTAACGGGATGAAAAAATGCAAATAGATATTAACCGTATAAAGGAATTGATACCACATAGGTATCCATTCTTATTAATCGATGGCATTCAAACCTTGACCCCGAATGAGTCAGCCACCGGAATTAAAAATGTTTCTGTTAACGAATCATTTTTTGAAGGACATTTTCCTGATAGGCCCGTTATGCCAGGAGTTTTAATTATAGAGTCGATGGCTCAAACAGCTGGTTGTTTAGTGGTTGTAAGCTTAGGAAAGGAATCAGAGGGCAAGCTCGTTTATTTTATGACAATAGAAAATGCTCGGTTTAGGAAACCGGTAGTGCCGGGGGATAGACTGGTAATAAATGTTCAAAAATTACGGAGTCGGGGTTCTGTTTTCAAGTTCTCTGGTAAGGCGTTTGTAGGTGAAGTATTAGCTGCGGAAGCTACTTTTTCTGCAATGATAGTGGATAAATGATGACACAGAACTTTGAAAATATGCAAATACATCCAAGCGCAATTATATCGAGTAAGGCAAAAATAGGCGAAAATACACAAATAGGACCATTTTGTGTAGTCGGATGTGATGTGACCATAGAAGATAATGTGGTATTGCATCCGCATGTTATTGTTGACGGGATTACACATATAGGGGAAGGAACAGAAATTTATCCTTTCGCCTCGATTGGATGTCCTCCTCAAGATTTAAAGTACTCAGGTGAGCCCTCCAAACTAATCATTGGGAAAAAAAATATCATAAGAGAAAATGTTACTATGAACCCGGGAACCAAAGGCGGAGGAATGGTCACAACTGTTGGTGATGGTGGTTTGTTCATGGTTGGATCTCATGTCGCCCACGACTGTACTGTGGGAAATAATGTTGTTTTAGCCAATAACGCCACGTTGGCTGGGCATGTAACGGTCGGATCTTTTGTTATTTTGGGAGGTTTGTCGGCAGTTCATCAATTTGTTCGAATAGGGGATCACGCAATAGTTGGAGGGATGACTGGGGTAGAATATGACGTTATCCCATATGGATCAGTGAAAGGCGATAGGGCCAGTTTATCCGGATTAAATATTGTTGGTTTGAAAAGACGAGGCTTCTCTAGAGAAGAGTTGGATGAATTAAGAAGCGCTTATAAGGTTCTATTTACTGGTGATAATACGTTTAAGGATCGATTGCGTAAGTTGATATTAACAAAGCCGACCAGTGAAGCCGTTTTAGAAATTATAAAATTTATTGAAAATGGCTCCAACAGAGCGATATGCCAACCAAAGGGCAGCTAATATTTTGGGTAAAAGTAGACTAGGTATTATAGCTGGAACCGGGCATCTGCCGCGGCAAATAGCGGAACGTTTCGACCCAACAGGGGAAACTATTTTTTTTATTGCATTAGAGGGAATTACAGACCCAAAAACCGTGCTCAATTTTGATCATAGATGGGTGAAGCTAGGGCAACTGCAAATATCTATTGCAGCACTATTAGAGGCAAAAGTAGATAAAGTAGTCATGGCCGGGCCAGTAAAAAGGCCAGCCCTTTCCTCCTTGAAACTGGATAAAAGAGCTTCGAAAATGCTTTGGCGAGGCGGAACCAAAATATTTGGTGATGATGGATTATTATCTTTATTAATTAATGAGATTGAGAAAGATGGGCTAAAAGTTATTGGAATCGATCAAATACTCTCTGATCTTCTAACTGAACCAAATCTTAATATAGGGCCCTGTATAGATGACGTGGCACAACGAGATATCGATCGTGCTATAGAAATTCTAGTTAAGCTGGGTCCTGCTGATGTAGGCCAAAGCGTCGCTATCCAGGAAGGCCTAGTTCTTGCGGTAGAGGCAATAGAAGGCACCGATAATATGATTGACCGCGCGGGACAGTACAGAAGGAATGTCCTAGGCCCTATTCTGGTCAAAATAAGTAAACCTGGACAGGAGAGACGCGCTGATATGCCCACAATAGGCCCAAAAACGGTTCGGTTAGCAATATCTAATGGATTCCGCGGTTTGGCGTTAGAAGAGGGTGGCACACTCCTCCTGGAACGAGATGAAGTGCAAAGAATAGCTGAAGACGCTAACTTTTTTATAGTAAGCATAAAAGTACCCGGTGCCCAATGAATTTTAGTCAAAATGATCAGCATGATAGACCGTTATTCTATATCGTAGCAGGAGAGGTGTCAGGTGATATGATCGGTGCTGGAGTAATGCGGTCGTTAAAAAAACTAACATCAGGAAAAGCAAGGTTTGCGGGAGTTGGCGGAGTTCATATGTCATCTGAGGGATTGGAAAGTCTATTCCCTATCGAAGAGTTAAGTGTTTTAGGTCTTTTTGAATTAATCCCAAAAATTCCAAAATTTCTGAAACGTATTAGAGAGACGGTTAACGATATATTTTTAAAAAAACCGTGTGCGGTGATAACAATAGATTCGAAGGGGTTTAATTTTCGCATAGCTAAACAAATTGCATTAAAACGGAATAAAAACACTAAGAACATAAAGTTGATACACATGGTGGCGCCCACCGTCTGGGCTTGGCGGCCGGGACGCGCAAAAAAAATAGCAAAACTATTTGATCATTTGCTGGCAATGTTTCCATTTGAGCCAGCCTATTTTATCCCTCACGGACTAAAAACTTCCTTTGTGGGCCACCCAGCTTTGGAAGAAAAAGAAGGGAATGCGGCTACATTTAAAAAATCATTTTCGATACCAAAAGATTGTTTGGTGTTATCTCTATTACCTGGATCAAGAGCTGGTGAGATCGATAGGCTTTTACCAGTATTCGAAGAAACAATTTCCAAATTAAAACATCATTTTCCTAGATTATATATAGTAATACCCACTGTACTGGCATTGGAGGACCGTGTCAGAAATATTATTTCTGAATGGACAGCAGAAAACGTGATTTTAGTTCGAAATCAAGACAAACAGGATGCCTTCGCAGCCAGCGATTTTGCAATAGTGGCCTCGGGTACAGCTACACTGGAATTAGCGTTAGCAAGAGTACCTGCAATTGTTGCATATAAAGTTAATTTTTTAACGGGATGGATAGCTTATTTTCTGGTTAACCATCAATCTATAGTGCTGGCAAATCGTATTCTGGAGCAACCCTTATTTCCACTATTGGTTCAAAAAGATTGTAATTCCGACAAAATAGTAGAGGTGCTAATAAATCAAAAAAATAGAACAGACATAGCAAAAGAGATGGAGTTGGCAAGTGCCACCATTCGCGAACGTCTTGATATTGGCGGAAATACATCATCAAATTTAGCTGCCCAAGTTATCCTCAATGAAACTAGGGTTTTATAAAATATTATTAGATTATTGCGTTCTTTTAGAAGGTAAACGAACTAACATAATGATCGGGATGATTGCAAAAGCTATCCAATAATAAAGGTGAAATGCATTAATATAGCCTATCATACTAGATTGCCGGTTAATTTCTGAAGATATTTTAAATAAGTCACTTGTAGAGTCAGGACTATTTGCGCCCTTAAGTGTAATAATGGAGTTACTATCTCCAAATATCGAAACAAAGTGGCTGAGATCCTCATAATTAATAGCTGTGGATCGTATAATTAATGCGATTGTTATAGAGATGGAAATGGAACTACCAATATTTCTAATTAGGTGCCAAAAGGCGTTGCCCTCGTTTAGGTACTTATTTTCTAGAGTGGAAAAAGTAATTAGGGTAAGCGGAACCCATACAAAACCAACTCCAAACCCAGCCAAAGCATTGGTCCATGCCAGTTCGAAAGCGGACAGGTTTATATCAAAGTTAGCCATATACATACCTGCTATGCCTTGAAGCAAAAAGCCTAACGAGAGAATGAGGCGTGGGTCTACTTTTTTATTAATGAATACTAGTAGAGTAGATCCACATAACGTTCCTAGTCCTCTCAAGGCTAGAAAGAGCCCAGTAATATCCTCAGGATAACCTTGTAGTTTTTGCATCATGGGGGGATAAATTATAAGTGGTGTCCATAAAATTGTTCCAAATAGGAACATAATAAGCAGACCTAAAAGATAGTTTTTATTTAGAAAAAGATTGAAGTTAATAAAAGGATTATTCGTAGTGAAAATATGGACCAAAAAGATATACAAAGCAGCAATGGTTATAATCAATTCTATTATAATTTCATAAGAGGAAAACCAATCAAGGCGTTGCCCTCTATCAAGCATAAGCTGGAGTGCTCCTATTCCTATGCAAAGCGAAATTAAGCCAGTCCAGTCGAGTTTTAATGATTCTGATTTTGATTTGTCATCGATAATTGAGATGATCGCTAACAGTACTATAATCCCAAAAGGTACTAATAAAAAGAATACCCACCGCCACCCTAATTCTTCGGATAAAAAGCCACCTACAGTTGGTCCTATGATTGGACCGAATACAACACCCATCCCGTAAATAGCTGATACCGTTCCATGTTCGGATTTATCGAAGGTATCTAAAACCATGGCCATTGAGATTGGTACTAGAGGTGCTCCAAATCCACCTTGTAAAATTCTGAATACAATTAATTGTTCTAGACTTTGAGAGGCGCCGCATAGAGTAGACGAGGCTATAAAACCGGAGACGCAACATATTAATAAGTTTCTGCGGCTAAAACGAGATGCTAACCACCCCGATGCGGGTGTAACGATCGCTGTCGCTACAATGTTAAAGGTAATTATTAGAGCTATTTGATCTTGAGTTGCAGCAAAAGTTCCCTGAATTTTTGGCAGTGCTACATTGGCAATCATGACTGTCATGGTGTAGAGCATTGTTGTGAATGTTAGCGTGGCCAGCATTAGGTAACGTTTTATTGCTGATATAGAACGTATTTGAGTGCTGGTTAATTCAGCTGCCAATTAATTTACTCTTCAATGATTGGTTGAAATATTTACGCTTCTGGAAAATATAAAGTGACTATCCGATTTCGTTTTAATATTTAGTTTAGCACTTTTGCCTTATGAAGTTACTCTATCCTCTTGTTACTGGAACTTGGACCTTCTTTGTTCAATATTAGCCTCTACTTCTATCAGCACGGTTTTTCCTTTTTTATTTTGGAGCTGGGCCTCTTTCAAGGCAGATCCAATATCAACAGGCTTAGATACTTTTATTCCGATAGCACCCATTCCCTCAGCAATTTTCGCGTAATCACCTTGCATACTTGATACACCATATCTATTTCGAGCTTCTTCGCCAATTGTGCCCTGAAGGGGGCCGGAATAGGTTGCCATAGCACTGTTATTGAGAAGGACAGTTGTTATTGCTGTCCCGGAGCGGACAGCAGTCTCTAAATCGGTTCCGGACATACCAAAAGCTCCATCACCCATTAAATTTAGACAAAACTTGTCTGGTTGAGCCATTTTAGCACCGATCATTAAAGGTATCCCAAAACCTAAATGAGTTGTTTTTCCCCATCCAATATAACTGTGCGGAATGGTTGCAGAAAAAAACGGCACTATTGTGTCCCGTGGGGCTCCAGCATCATGGGTCACAATAGAATTTTCTAGATCTAAGTTCTTATTTATTTCCTCAATAACACGATAATAACTGATGGGTTCTTCATCAGAATTAAGTGCGTCATACCATTCAGCCAACCAACTTTCTTTTATCACTTTTATCTTTGAAGCTGTTCTTTCTGGATCTCCAAACCCGTTATTTTGAGTCTTCTTTTTAATTACCCTAATAAGATTTTCAATTGTAAGTTTTGTGTCGCCAACCAAATTAATCTGTATAGGCTCATCCTTATTAATATCGTCGGGATTATTGGTGTTTTGAATCAATATTTTACCTTTGGGTATTGCTTGGGCATAAGGTGACCGTGTTAAACTTGATCCCAAAGCAAGTATCACGTCGCTATATTTGAGCCATTCGTGTGCCATTTGGGTCGTTGTGCCACAACCGGAGCCTAACGACAGCGGATCTCGTTCGTCAAACCCGGATTTGCCGGGCATAGTGCAAAAAACGGGTATCGAGGTAAGTTGACTTAATTCTTTCAATGCATCACTAGACCCAGAAAATAACACTCCAGCCCCGGCCCAGATCATAGGAGTTTTGGAAGCTAGCAAAGCATCTGCAGTAGCTTCTATTTCCAAGGGATCGGGCATCTGTTTACTGAGCTGGGGAGAAGTATAATTTTGAGCTTTCTCTGAAATAGTTTGATTGCAAACGTCTGATATTAGTTCGATGACCACAGGGCCCGGAGCTCCATTTCGAAGCGCATGGAAAGCTCTTCTCATTACATCTCCAACTTGGTCTGGATCATATATAGCTTCTATATGCTTTACCCATCCTTGGTACCTTTGGACGGCATTGAAATTAGGTTTTACAGATAATTGGTTTAGCGAATTCCCTCCAAGAAAAACTAAAATAGGTATGTTATCTGCAAAGGCCTGGGCTATCCCACCTAATGAATTTTCCGCTCCTGCTTGCGATTGAACTGCAACAACACCGAAGCCTTGTCGATTCATAACTCGACTAAAACCATCAGCAGCCATTACGGCTCCACGCTCATGACGAAATGCTATCGGTCTTATTCCCTCTTTCGCCACAGCAGATATTAATGGATTGCTGGGGAAACATGAAATCCATTGCACACCTTCTGCTTTTAGAATTTTAGCAATATATTCAACGCCATTCATATTGAACTCCATTTTTAAAAAGTATACGGCTCCATCGTCAAGGCCGTAATAGCATTAGATAGCGAGAACACTAGTGACTTTTCACAATCTAAGGACCGCACATTGTTTGCTATCAGCGGGCAAGAAAGCCCCCATCTATAACTAATTCTGTTCCTGTTACGAATTTAGCATTGTCACTGGCAAGATACAGCACTCCCTCGGCGATGTCACATGGTGTTCCAAGTTTACCCAAAGGGACATTAGCCTCAATATAATCTTTGAATTCAGGTCCACGTCGCTGGATTGCACCTGCAACCATTGGAGTATCTATAAATCCGGGGTGAATTGAATTAACACGAACAAGAGGTGTTTTTTTTGCGCACTCCAGGGCCGCAGCTTTACTAAGTAGACGGACACCGCCCTTTGAAGCACAGTAGTTCGTCGCCGTTGCTAGACCGGAAAAGCCAAGTATTGAGGATATATTAATTATTGAGCCGCCATTAGATTTTCGCATTGTTCGAATTCCATGTTTGCAGCCGAGAAATACACCATCTAAATTCACCGACAGACAACGCCTCCATATTTCCATATCCATTTCCTCTATTTCTACAGCGTTACTGCCTACGCCGGCGCCATTGAGAAGAATATCTAAATGACCATAGTCATCTAATATTTCCGAACAAATATCTTCCCAGTCGCTTTCTACTGTTGTGTCGTGGGGACGAAATTTACAGCTGCCTCCTTCTTGTTTAATCGATTCAGCAACTTTTTTGCCCTCTACGATTTGTATGTCTGAGAGTATCACATGAGCCCCTTCTTGCGCCATAAGTTCGCCAGTCGACTTACCTAAGCCGGACGCCCCGCCTGTAATTAGGGCAACTTTACCATTTAGCCTTCCCATTTTTATCTCCACTATTGTCAGTTATGGGGCCATGTTTGGATAATTTAATAAACTTTTCCAGTGTGCATCTACATCTTCAATAAATGATTTAATTGTTATCCCAGCAACAAGCATTGCCACTGTCAAGTCGGCCGGCGTCGCTGTTTAGGCCGTTAATAGTGTTTTTGAGCCCTTCATCCCACCTTACAGTTTTTAGAGTAGTGGGTAAAATAGAAGTCATTCTAGGATGCACGAATTTTAGGAAGTATTACATAATCCCAGGGGCTTGGAAACGTTCCACATGGTACTTCTATTACTGTTGGCCCTGTGTTTTTTAAACCGATTTTTATTGCTTCTCTAAGCTTACCCGGAGTTTGAGCCTGTATTCCTGTTGCACCAAAGGTCTCAGCTAACTTAACAAAATTTGGATTTACCAAGTCAGTCGCAATGGTTCTCCCGTTAAAATTTTCTTGCTGCATTCTTTTTACGTTACCAAAGGCATTATCATTAAAAATAATTGAAATGAGCGGTATTTTATGCTGAACGGCAGTTGCAATCTCCTGAACGTTATACATGAATCCCCCATCACCAGCGATCGAAATGACAGGAACGTTTGGTTTAACCATTTGTGCCCCGAGGCCTGTCGCCAAGCCCCAGCCGAGAGTACCTTGGTAGCCCGTTGATAGAAATGTACGTGGTTTGTAAACAGGAAACGTAAATCTTGAAACGTACCCTATTTGGGTTAGCTCGTCGATAAATATCCCGTCTTCTGGCAGTTCCTCTCGTATGACATTGAGGTAGGCAAGTTGCGGTCCAAATTTATTTTGGTACTCTTTCGTTAGCTGAGCTTTTGTTATTTTAATTTGATCTAGCCGCCCATCCCGTTGTTTGTTTATAGGCTCAATTTTATCACAGATAATAGGGAGGGTATCCTGTGCATAGGCATGTATTTCCAAATCCGCCCCACCATTTCGGTCCAATTCGGTTTGATCGATATCGATATGAATAATTTTTAAGTTATCATCGATGCCCCAACCCATTCTTTGGGGTTGCAATCTTGTTCCAATTGCTATCACCACATCTGTATCGTGCCACAGCGCATGACCCTCTGGCATTGCGCACGCTAAATCATGCCTTGAGTCCAAAATTCCCTTGCCATTCCGGAATGCAACAACGGGTGCACTCAATAATTCAGCCAATCTTTTTATATCCCTTTGGCATTCTATTGCGCCACTTCCAACAACGACCATTGGGTTAGTGGCTTCGGCTAGCCAAAGTGCTGCTTGTTTTAAACTATCTTCATCTACTTCCATTTCGGTTTTTTGTGAGATGTAAGTAACTAATCCAACAGATTTCTGTGCCCATATATTTTGCGGGACCTCTATGCCAACGGGCCTAGGTCTTCCTGATGTTAACTCTCGAAAAGCATTCTTTGTTGTTTTAGATGCGGACACTGGTTGAGAAATTCTTGCGGCCCATTTTGTTAGCCCTTTTGTGATTCCCAGCTGATCGGGTATCTCATGCAGCAACCCATGTCCTTTTCCAATAGCGTGAGAAGGAATTTGACCTGCTAAGGATAGAACGGGAGCGTTTACCGCAAAAGCAGTAGATAGTGCTGCTGTAGTATTTAGAATACCAGGCCCAGGAACTACGCAAAAGGCCTGTGGTGCGCCTGTGGCCATTGCAGCTCCTAATGCCATGTAGGCTGCGCCTTGTTCATGACGCGTGTGAATTGCTTTTAATTCACTATCACGGTCATATAATGCATCAAAGAAGTCATCATTTTGTACCCCGGGTAAACAGAAAAGATAGCGAATGTCATGCTCAACCATACCATCAATTAGGATGTCAGCTGTGCTACGTTTTTTCATGTCTTTCCCTGGCTTTTATTAGATTGATAAGAGGGCGCGATTATTGTTTTCTGCCGCTACCTGCGAGTTTTATAGTTGACCCCCTTTCATAATGCCGAATTACCTCGTTTACATCTTCATTTCCGCCGCGTTCGTTCACCGCAGAATGATATATTTCGCGGGCTGCATTTATCACCGGTAGCGTAACGCCGGTTGCTATTCCAAGCTCGGCCGCCTGCCGGATGTCTTTATGCATTAGACCTAGCGTGAAACCCTGTACAGGCTCATCATTAGGTAGCACAAAGCGTGGTAAGGTAATATCGGTTGCATAGTTTCTTCCTGAACTTTTACTTAGAATTTCTGCACATAAATCGGGATCAATACCATTTTTTACCGCTAATGATAGAGCTTCGAATGTTGCTAGTCGATTTGTTGCATTAAGCATATTATTTGCTAATTTCATCACTTGGGCTGTTCCTACATCACCCGTTCGAAATATATTAGGACTAACAGATTCCAAAGCTGGTATTGCAAGCCCAACGGCATTATCGGAACCTCCGACCATAATAGCTAATGTTCCTGCGGTCGCGCCTGCAGGGCCACCGGAAACTGGGGCATCAATTAGTGTAATATTATTGGGTAGTTCACCCGCAATTTTTCTAGTGATCACAGGATCACCTGTTGTCATATCACAAATGACACCGCCTCCCATAGACGAAGTTAAACCTTTTTCTCCTAAAATTACCTCTTTAACCTCATTTGAAGTAGGTAAACATAGGAAAACTACATCTGCCGATTTCCCTACCTCTGCAATAGAGTTAACTGCAACGGCGCCTAGTTTGGAAAATTCGGATCGAAGAGATTCTGATAAATCAAAGACTACAATATCGTGTTTTAGAATCATCCTTTTTGCTATAGCTCCACCCATATTTCCAAGGCCAATATATCCAAACCGCATCGTATTACTCCTGCTACCATTAAAATATTATCAACTAGTATTGTTTATGATCTAGAAAATGACCAGAATGATAGATTACTTTTACAATCATGCAGCTGATAGTTATGACTTCATGCAGCCCATTGATAAATTTGAAATAAACGTGCTACTTAGGAATTTTATTTAAAACGCCCACAAATTACTGTGCCTTGATAAGCAGCAGTTGTTGCAAAGGAAACTTAATGAACGAAGATATTGCTCGTGAACGAATTGAAACTGCGCTACGAGATTACAAACAAGAATTTGGATCTTTCTTTATCGCTAAGATGCTTGGTTTAGGCATTTCATACTCAGAAGAAAGTTGTAATATTCAAATACCAGTTGATGACTTTCTATTTAATCCTCAAGGAACCTATCATGGGGGTATGCTTGCCACTGTGATGGATATTTCAATGGGACATTTAATAAAAAAAGTAACGGGAAAAGCTGGAATCACTTTGGAAATGAAAAACCAATTCCTAAGACCGTTAATTGAGGGGCCAGGTTTCTGTGAGGGTAAATTCATTCGGCAAGGCCGTTCGGTGAGTTTTTTGGAATCGCGCGTGTGGGATGTGAATGAAAAACTAGTAGCGCATGGGACATCCACTTGGAAAATGGGAATTCAGGAATAACGATCTGGTGCTTGTGTGCATGTAGCTTGGGGTAGAGTGGCCAGCCTGCTAATTATATATCAAAACGTTATAAATTTAAGCGGAAGTTTTAAAATCCACGTTTCCAAAACATTTGAATTTTTATGGTTATTTTTGGCACTCGACAACTTTATTTAATGCATCTAGAAGGGCCGCTCTCCTTTTACCGTGACCCTGTACCCCGAGCGTACTTGCGGATAGTAATCCCATAAGGCTAGGTGTTGGACGCAGCGATTGTCCCAAAATGCGATGCTATGTGGTTGCCACTTGAATCTCACTTGATAATCGGGTTTGGCGCAATGATCGTAAAGAAATCTTAAAACTCCATCGCTTTCCTCTCGCGGCAGCTCATTAATATGCGTTGTGAATGTTTTATTGACATATAGCGATTTTTTCCCCGTAACGGGATGCGTTCGAACAACGGGATGAACGGATAGAGGATACACCATGCCAGTATCGTCATTATTATAGCGCCCTCTATATATCTGTTCTCCAGAATGTGTTGCGCTTAATCCTTCGAGGTAAACTTTCATTCTGTCACTAAGTGCGTCGTATGCAGCATACATGCTAGCAAAAAGAGTATCTCCTCCACTTTCGGGTACTTCCCATAGATGCAAAATACTACCCATAGGGGGTTCTTCATCACAGGATACATCTGAATGCCAGTTTTCTCCCGCTATATGCTTGGAGTCTTTATCAGCATGAACTATTAATATTTCGGGATGGCCTGGTGGGGGTGGAGAGCCAGGATGAATGTGTAAGTCTCCAAAAAGACGTCCAAAATCCTTATGTTGATTGACATCTACTGGTTGATCTCTGAAGAAAATAACCGAGTGTTCCATGAGTGCGTCGTGAACCTCTTGGAACTGTTGATTGCCCAATGGCTCGGTGAGTTTCACGCCTGTTACTTCGGCGCCAATCCTCGGAGTTAGTGGGGTGACCTTTATGGTTTCATATCCCATCGTGTATTCCTTTGAGGTTTGTGTTTATTTATCAACTAGCATTAATAGCCAATTAAGAATTTCGTTACATCATAGAATACGCATTCTAAGCGTAAAATAATGGTAATCGCGACGAGTTAGTTATATCAAGTCAGTGTACCTGATTTCACATATAAGATGCTATCAAAATACAAAATCATGCAACACTCTAAATGAACCTTTGGGAGAAATCGACATGACATTAAATCATAAGACTAACATGCTTGCCGGTGTGCGTGTATTAGATATGACCCAGTTTGAGGCGGGGCCATCTTGCACGGAAACATTAGCCTGGTTGGGAGCAGAAGTAGTAAAGCTTGAAAACCCTAAAGGTGGTGATGCTGGACGATATGCAACATCTGAGAAAGATGGAATTGATTCATTTTATTTTATGCAATTCAATTCGGGAAAGAAAAGTATAACCTGTAATTTGAAAAGCCCAGAGGGTGTGGCACTTGTTAAAAAGCTAGTTCGTGAAGCAAATGTTTTCATTGAAAATTTTGCGCCGGGTGTCGTTAAAAGAATGGGCTTGGACTTTGAATCTATAAAAAGGGAAAATCCAAATATTATTTATGCCTCAGTTAAGGGATTTGCTGAGGGCAGCCCTTACGAGAATTTTTTATCATTCGATATGATAGGGCAATCCGCTGGAGGGGTTCTAAGTATAACAGGTGAGCCTGATGGACAGCCGTGTAAACCAGGGGTGACATTGGCCGATACTGGAACGGGAATGTTAATGTCAATTACTATTCTCGGTGCACTCTATCGACAGCAAGCCACTGGCCAAGGAGAGCATTTGCAATTAGCGATGCAAGATGCGATGACACAATACACTCGGCTAGCCTATGCATATCGGGATCTCAACGGTAAAGCTGCTCCAAGAGCTGGGGCTAAGCTGTTTACCACGGGAAATGCTCCCACAGGTATTTTTCCGTGTAAACCTGGTGGCAAAAACGATTACGTTTACATTTACACAACCCGAGCAGGTAATCATCATTGGGAGAGGTTATGTAAATTATTAGGCCGAGAAGAATTAATTGATGATCCAAGATTTTCAGGACCAAAGGAACGCGCAAAAAATGAAGCTGTAATTGATGATATTTTGGCAGAATTTACGAAAAAACATACAAAACGTGAGGCCATGAAACTCATTGGAGAATGTGGCGTCCCATGTGGCGCTGTTCTTGATGTGGCTGAGCTTTATGACGATGAAGATCTTAACTCGCGAGGTATTTTCCAAAGCATGGACCATCCCGAACGGGGTAGTTACAAAATGCCGACCTGGCCAGTAAAGGTAAATGGGGGACATTTGTCTTTACCGGCATCTCCACTTCTTGGAGAACACGTCGACTCTGTGCTTTCGGAATGGATTGGGATGAGTCCAGAAGAAATAGAAGAACTGAAAAAAGATGGAGCTGTTTAGTATCATACAGTATCTTTTTCACAAACCATTCGAGAATAGATGACAAATAAATGAAATTATTATGAAATAGTAATTGTACTTAATATGGAGACATCTTAGTGGCTGAATTAACTGGTTCCGAAATATTGGCAAAGGCTTTGCGTAATGAGGGCGTTAATGACTTATTTTTTATTATGGGAGGACCAATGCTCCTCGCCGAAGAGTCGTGTATAAAAGAGGGTATTAGACCGATTGATGTGCGCCATGAACAGGCGGCAGCTTTTATGGGACAAGCGTATAGTCGATTGTTAAACAAACCAAGTGTATGTATGGCAGCAAGTGGACCGGGTGTTACCAATCTCATTACAGGTATAGCAAATGCTTATATCGACTGTGTGCCTGTAGTTGCAGTTGGCGGCTCAAGTCCTTTTAAAGCCTACGGCAGACAAGTGTTTCAGGAGATAGATCAATTAGGAATGATGAAGCCTTGCACAAAGTGGGCTGAACGCGTGTATTCTTTAGCGCGTATACCCGAAATGGTAAATGTTGCTTTTCAAAAAGCAATGGCCGGAAAGCCGGGGCCAGTATATTTGGATTTTCCGGGGGATATTTTATATGAAAAAATTGATGAGTCAGAGATTGATTGGTCGATCTCCGGAAGATCTATTCCTCGAGCTCGGCCGCATGCTGCCCCAGAATTAATATCAGGTACGGTTGAGGCTCTATCAAAAGCAAAAAAACCGGTAATTATCACTGGAGGAGGAATACTTTGGTCCGATGCTGCCGATGAATTAAGGGAATTTGTAGATAATGCGGGAATTCCATTCTATACAACACCACAGGGACGCGGTGTTATCCCCGAAGACCATCCTCTTTCATATATGACAGTTAGATCGGCAGCTTTCCGGGAAGCAGATCTAATTATGATCATAGGTACGCGGATGAATTATATTATTGGGCATGCTGCACCACCTCGTTTTAATAAGGATGCTACGATAATTAGGATTGATATCGATGAAGATGAAATCAGTACAAGCCCAAGAAAAATAGATATTGGTATTGTTGGTGATGCAAAAGCTGTTTTGCATCAAATTAACTCTCGATTGGATGGTGTTGTAAACAAGGATAGTTTTTTGGAATGGCGAAATAGACTTAGTGACGAAGAGGCTAGCAAGAGATCACGGCCGGGAGGCAACAGTGTATCGGATGCAGTCCCTATACATCCACTGAGATTATGCGAGGAAGTAAAAAACTTTATGGATAGGGATGCTATTTTAGTAGTAGATGGACAAGAAATTTTAAATTATGGACGGCAGTCAATGCCTACCTTCGAGCCTGGACATCGGTTGAATTCTGGCCCATTTGGAACAATGGGCGTTGGTTTGCCATTCGGGTTAGGAGCGAAAATCGCAAAACCAGATTGTCAG
>QBVV01000032.1 GCA_003284265.1 SAR116 cluster bacterium AG-313-A07 | reverse complement strand
CCATTACTAACTGTCGACGGCTTACCCCAAGGAGTTCAATTGGTTGGAAAAAGAGGCGAAGAAGGGAAATTATTCAGAACCGCTTGTGTCTTATGTGAAAAATTAAATGGAAAACTGGACGAAAACTATACAAACTAGAGCGACATTCAAACTTGCTACAATGGTTAATTTTTGATTAAAGGAGATACTCTTTGGCAAAGGCACATCGTCTTGTTGCATCTACCTCAACAGTCCATTGGGGTTACTTTGACTCAGAACTTAAACCAGCGTTAGAAGTTGACTCTGGCGACACCGTAACTATCGAGACGGTATCAGGCGGCGCAGATGTTTTACCGGGTCCGGGGTATTATGTGCCGCCAGAGCTATTAGAAATCCACGACAATGTGCCACGAAAAATGCTTGGTCATATATTAACAGGCCCAATAAGGATAAACACTGCAAAAATCAACCAGGTACTTCAGGTTGATATCATTGACATTAAGCTGCGTCAGGACTGGGGCTATAATTTTATCAGACCACTTTCAGGAGGCTTACCCGGTGAGTTTCATGAAACCACTAAATTGACAATCAGGTTGGATAATGATGCTCAAGAAGGCGAACTACCGTGGGGAACTCGCTTGCCCTTAAGGCCTTTTTTTGGGGTGATGGGGTGTGCACCACCATCCCAATGGGGAATGATAAGTTCGATTCAACCCCGAGCTCATGGCGGAAATATGGATAATAAAGAATTGATAGCAGGGACCACCCTTTATCTGCCTATTTTTGTTGATGGCGCAAACTTCTCAGCTGGCGATGGTCACGGATGTCAAGGTGATGGAGAAGTGTGCGTCACCGCAATTGAAACGGCATTAGAGGGCACTTTTCGACTTACGGTTCGAGACGATATGAGCATTACTTTGCCATATGCGGAGAACGAGACACATATAATCACCATGGCCTTTGATGAAGATTTAGATGATGCGGCAAAGGAAGCACTGCGCCAAATGATAGGCTTAATAACCCAACGCACCAATTTATCCAAAGCTCAAGCTTATTCATTGTGTTCGTTAACAGCAGATTTACGCGTTACCCAAATCGTGAATGGTAATAAGGGAATTCATGCAATAATACCCAAATCAGTAATTTAGGAGGCACTGATGCTAAAAACTCACGGTAGATATAATTACTCAAGCTTACCCAATAGAGCTCAATACGAATGGCCAAACGGCACAAAATTGGCAGTTTATGTAGCTATGAATATCGAAGCCTTCAGCTATGGAGAGGGAAAAGGAGCAGCAATAGCACCGCCGGAGCAAGCCATGAGCCATAGCATATACTCATGGAGAGACTATGGTAATAGAATAGGGTTTTGGCGCTTAATGGATATGTTTGATGATTTGAAAATCCCCGTGCAGCATCAAATTAATACTGCAATATACGATGAATGCCCAGATATCCCAGAACGTATTCGCAGCCGAAATGATGAGTTCTTAGGTCATGGTTACACGAACTCGGAAGAGCAAGGAGGTTTATCAGAGCAGAAAGAAAAAAATCTTATAGATGAGTGCACAGCCACAATAACAAAACATGAAGGAAAAGCTCCGACCGGCTGGATGAGTCCCTGGTTATCCAATAGTGAGACTACTATGGACCTTTTGCAAGAAGCAGGCTACCGCTACGTGATGGATTGGACCATGGATGATCAGCCTATTTGGATCAAAACCAGAGGAGGTAGAATACTATCTATGCCATATCCCGTAGAAGCCAATGATAATCGTGGTATCGTTTGGTATAGATATACGTCTTCTGAATTCACTGACATGTTGATTGATAATTTCGATGAAATGTTGGAACAGACTCAGCGTGACGGGCATCCTTTGGTGTGCCCAATATCGTTGCATCCTTTTGTGGTTGGGCGACCTTACAGAATAAGACAACTTCGACGAGCTTTGGAACATATTTTAAAATATAAAGATCGTATTTGGCTCACAAGACCAGGTGATATTTGTCAACATATAGAGAACCTGCCTGAAGGAACTGTTCCAACGAGTTAGTCGCGATTAATTGTGACAGAATCGATTTGATTAAGATTACTTGATACCCTTTTTATAAGTGACCATGCATTTTTTACGTGTTTAAGCTGGGTATTAGTCTGTCCAATCGACCAACGAATAGTAAACTTCCCCCTAACTCGATTTTGAGTAAAGTAAACGCGACCGCTATCGTTTAATCGATTCAATAGATCTTCATTTAAAAGATCAATATCCCCAGATTTTGTAATATTTTTCGGTCGAAACCTAAAATTTAATAAGGATAAAGACCTCGGTGATACCAATTCAAACTCAGGATCCTCATCTATCCAAGTAGCAGCGTATTCGGCCAATTTAATATGATTTCGGATGATCTTCTGAAGACCTTTAACACCATAAGAACGTATCACAAACCAGAGCTTTAGGGCCCTAAATCGCCGCCCCAGAGGAACGCTCCAATCTCGATAGTCAATCACATGATCTTGTTCTCTACTTTTTAGATATTCTGGAAGGATCGATAGAGTACGAATAAGCAATTCCGGTTGTTTTACATAATGCGCTGAACAATCAAAATTCGTTAATAGCCATTTATGTGGATTGAAAACAATACTATCTGCCATTTCAATTCCCTCTGCCATCCCTCGTTCTTCAGGCAAGATTAGAGCAGAGCCCGCCCACGCAGCATCAACATGCAAAAATATTTTATATTCTTTGCATACTTTCCCGATAGCCTTCAGGGGATCAGTAGCACCAACGCCGGTGGTCCCCATTGATGCAACTACACATGTAGGGGTACGCCCTTTGGATATATCCTCTACAACGGCGGACCTTAGTGCTTCGGGACACATCTTAAATTGATTATCCGTACGGATAAGTCGGACGCTATCTTTGCCAAAGCCTGCTATCTTTGCACCCTTTTCTGTGGAAGAGTGTGCCTCTTCCGAAGTATACACTATCAGTGATGATGATAACGAGTTCATCCCTTCTTTATTGGTTCGCCAGTCAGTAGCTTTTTCCCGCGCGGTCAATAGAGCGCATAATGTAGCACTTGAAGCAGAGTCCTGAATCACGCCGTGCAAATCAGTTGGCAGACCTGTAATCTTTTGCAACCAGCCGGTTATTCGCGTTTCCATTTCAGTAGCAGCAGGGCTAGTCTGCCACAACATGCATTGAGCACCTAACGTGGAAGTCAACATCTCCGCAAGTACGGATGGAGGACTGGAATTGGCCGGAAAGTAGGCAAAAAAGCTTGGGTGTTGCCAGTGGGTCATGCCTGGTAAAATTTTTTCCTTAAAATCGTCGAAAATATCTTCCATCGGCTCGCCTTCAAATGGGGGCTCGTCATCAAGGACTGACAAAATATCTCCAGGGCCGACTTGGGATCGAACGTCAAAATTTTCAACAGTGTCCATATAATCAGCCATCCAATCGACCAAAGCATGTCCATTTTTGCGAAATTCTTCAGACTTCATAAAAACCTCTTGATGCAAGATTGACGGAGTTTTCTGAATTATAATTAACGTTTAAAGCCAGATGCCATTCTTCACGAACAGTTTTATCCATTTCTAATTTAAGATGCTGGACTGATAATTCTTTCATTTTGTTAACGGGTAAAATTCTTCCTAATGCCCAGACACACATCGCGCGCACGATACTAGATGAGTCATTCAATAAATTTAACAAATCAATTGATGGGTCTTTAATCGAAGAATTACCCAACGCAATTAAAACATTTCGAATGAATCTATCCCGACCAATACGCTTGATGGGGGAACCACTAAATTTTTCTCTGAATGAGGAGTCATCGAGGCTGAGAAAGTCCTCTAAAAGCGGTAAACTTAGATCTTCTCTAGGGATGAACGCAGCTTCACTAGCCATCTTTGAAAACTTATTCCACGGGCAGATCGCCAAACAATCATCACAGCCATAAATACGGTTCCCCATTTTCTCCCGATATTCGAGAGGTATATGACCCTTGTGTTCGATTGTAAGATAGGAAATACAGCGACTAGCATCAAGCATATACGGTTCTGGAAAAGCGTTAGTTGGACAGATATCAAGACATCTCGTACAAGATCCGCAGTGATCTACTTCCATTTCATCTGGATCTAATTTTAAAGTAGTAAAAATTTCACCCAGAAATAACCAGGAACCAAAGCTTTGATTAACAAGGTTGGAGTGCTTGCCTTGCCAACCTATTCCGGCAGCCTGACCAAGTGGCTTTTCTAATATGGGAGCAGTATCAACAAAAACTTTTAAATCACAGTCGAACTCTTTGCCTAACCATCTTCCCAGTTTTTTCAATCGTTTTTTTATAACGTTGTGGTAGTCCTTATTTCTGGCGTAGACGGAGATATTCGCTCTATTAACAGATCTCAAGTCATCTAAAGGGTTCACTCTAGGCCCATAGTTCATAGCAACAGCAATAACGGAACGGACATCTGGCCACAATGTACGGGGGTCTTTTCTTCTTTCGAGGTGATCTGACATCCATGTCATATCCCCATGCTGTCCCAAGGAGACGAATGCTTCGAGCCGTGCTTTTTCCCGAAAACCCATCTCAGCGTGAGCAAAACCTATGGCATCGAATCCCTCTTCTTTGGCTTTCGTTCTTATACGCTCTTTCATTTATCCTCTTCAGTTGATGCCTAAGTAAAGCAAAGAGCCTTATAGTCTCTAGATTGCTTTTATATCTCCTTTTGTTTGCATCTCCATGAAAGATTGAACAAAATTGTCCAATTTGTTTATGGATATTGCCTGCCTTAAACCGTTCATCAATTCCTGATAATAGTGCAGATTATGCCAAGTTAATAACATTGCTCCAAGGATTTCACCCGACTTCACCAAGTGATGTAAGTACCCACGGCTAAAACCATTACAAGCGGGACACTCACAAAGCTCATCTAACGGCCTTGGATCCGCAGAGTGCCGAGCATTTCTTATATTAACCTGGCCATTTCTTGTAAATGCCTGCCCTGTCCTGCCCGATCGAGTTGGAAGCACACAATCAAACATATCCACCCCCCTGATAACGCCCGCCACTAAATCTATTGGTTTTCCCACGCCCATTAGGTATCGTGGTTTGTTTTCCGGCAGAACTGATGTTGTTACATCAAGAATTCGGGTCATTTCCTGATGTCCTTCGCCAACCGCTAACCCCCCGATAGCGTAACCATCAAATCCAATTTCTGTAAGGGCATGGACCGAATTTAATCGAAGTTTTTCAAAAGTGCTTCCTTGAACAATTCCAAAAAGACCATATCCCTCTTTTTTGTTTGAATGCTTTTTTAGAACGCTCCGCCCAACGCATTGACATTAACATGGATTCCTTTGCTATCGTTTCTGCAACGGGATAAGGCGTGCATTCGTCAAAAGCCATCGTAATATCCGCATCCAAACTTCTTTGTATTTCAATCGAGCTTTCGGGAGTGAGCTTATGATAAGACCCGTCGATGTGGCTTCGAAACCTCACACCATCTTCATCAATCTTCCTTAATGTCGCTAACGACATCACCTGATAACCGCCAGAGTCGGTCAGGATTGGTCCCGGCCAGCTCATAAAATCATGTAAACCCCCAAATTCCTCAATTCGCTTTGCACCAGGTCTCAACATCAAGTGATATGTATTTCCAAGTATAATTTCCGCCCCAGTAGCCTTTACAGATTCTGGTAACATTGCTTTTACAGTGGCTGCTGTTCCAACAGGCATGAAGGCAGGGGTATTTATCACACCATGAGCGGTTTCTAATTTTCCACATCTACCGGCGCCATCTATTGAGCTCACAGAAAAGCGAAGTGTCATTGGGTTTTATGCCTAATTTGAAAATTGTAATGCTGCTTATATTCTTTCAAAATCCTATCGATTATTTCCAAACATCAAATTATAAACGCCTATATTGATATCGGAAGGTTCTAATTCAAACTCAGATAACCCTGCCTCAATCAGTTTGTTTGCGTGACGTGATAAGACTTTGTTATCTTGCGCTTCAATAAGGATAATCCATTCAGGTGTTTCATTCTCGGGAATTTCCATGCCCTGAGCCCTTCGCCCCTCGTTGACAACAGATAAATTATTCTCAACTAAAACAGCGCCAATTATTCCAGGTGTCGAAACAATATTTGGTAAAAGATTATCTCCCAAATTATCTCTAAGTTTTGACATAATTTCTATTCCTGGAAAAAATCGAGCTGCCAAACAGGCGCCTCCAAAACCATGTGATAAATCGATAGTAACGTTAGCAGTGATACGATCAAATTTCGTGAAGGTAGACATGACCTTCTTGGACCAATCAGACTGATCTTTCAATAATTCCATATATTCAGGATCGGCGAGGTCCTCGACCTTGTCAGTCTCATAAGTCGCAAAATATTTTATATCGGCGTTGTTATTTGCATCAACATAGCGTCGCGCCCTATGAAAACCCGGCATCCAAACCCGCTCGTCTATATGCTCTCGATTATACCATTCATTGAAATCCTCCTCTACCTCAGGTGGGGTCTCACTAAAAGTAATCAGCATTCCTTTACCATAAAGCGACATAAATTTTCTCCACTTATTTCAAGACTAGGGCATCGATAAATGTTTTGAGAGACATCCCGATCTCACCTCCAGCTTTGGAGGCTATATTATTTATATTTGACAAAATACCATCGTTATAGACAGACGAGCCATCTCCGATACATGCTGACATACCACTAACGGTACCGGCAATAATTCCTCTATCATTTAGTGGCTGTAATCTGGTCAACCCGGCATCTGCTTTGCCTCGGCCCGCGTCATGGAAGAAAGCTGCAAATGCTTGACATCTCAGCGCACTTTCGGGATCTGGGGCGGGAATTCCACCGTGGCTCCCTGTTACAACGATAGAGCCTTTATCTTTTTCTTCAACAAGAGAGGCAGAATCCATAAGAACCACCTGCCTTTTACCTAGATCAACGGCAAGTTCTGTTCGAGCCTCAGAATACTCAGACATACGTCGTTTGATTATCCTCGCTTTGCATAATTTATAAGCCGCCTCGAGAGCGGTCATCCCTACTGTGACCCCTAAATTCTTGGCCTCTAAATTGATAAAAGAGATAATACCATCGTTAACATGACTTTCTGCATTTCCAATGCAGCATGACAAAGTGTCAATCGCTGCATATGGAATCCCCAGCTCTTGGCAATAATCAGCGCCGGCTACGCCAGAATTATTTTTTGCAAAACCTGCATCGTTCAGGATAACACCGCAGACGTCCTCTCTTACCGCTAAATATGTTGCGTATATCCCGCCGTGTGATCCCCCTATTATAACCCTGTTCGCACATTCAGGGCCTATTTTGGTGACAGAATTAGCGACAACAATTTTATCATCGATTATTCGGTTCTGCATTTAACTACATCCTGAGAATCAAAATAAAATTAAATCCTTGTCAGTTTCCACTATCCATCATGGTGGTAGCTACATCAACGATGTTATTAGCGGTCACTCTTACCATATCTTCTAAGGGTGGCGCATACGAAATGGGTACACGTGGTGCTGCACAGCGACGAACCGGGTGTTTCAAGGCTTTAAACATATGCTCTGAAACAGTCGCCGCAATCTCCGCTCCAAAACCTCCTACAGCAACACTTTCATGAGTTATTAGCAACCTTCCTGTTTTTTCTACAGAAGAAAAAACGGCCTCTTTATCCCACGGCCACAAGGTTCTCAAATCAATAACCTCGGCTGAAATTCCTTTTTTCTGCAAATTTTCCGCTGCCTCGGACGCGACGTGCAACTGTGCTGACCAAGAAACAATTGAGATATCAGCACCTTCCCGCTCAATTCTGGCTTTTCCAAATGGCAACAAAATATCCTCATCTGGCACATCGCCCTCTACACCCCAAATATTTTTATGTTCAAGGTATACGACTGGGTCATCAGACCGTATCGCTGATTTCAATAAACCTTTATTGTCGGCTGGCGTTGAAGGTACAACAACTACGAGACCAGGAATATGCGTATACCAGCTTTCCAATGACTGGCTATGCTGTGCTGCCGAAGACCTCCATATACCCATAGGCTCTCTTATAACCATCGGCACATTGGTCTGCCCTCCCAACATATAGCGCGCTTTTGCAGCTTGATTGACAAGTTCATCAACGGCACAAAGTGCAAAGTCAGCGAAGCGCATCTCAACTACCGGGCGGGTGCCAGCCATTGCAGCGCCCACACTCGCGCCCATTATGGCAGCCTCGGAGATCGGTGCATCAGAAATCCGGTCCGGCCCAAATTCTTCGACAAGACCTTTATATTGCCCGAAGACACCACCTCTTCCCAGGTCCTCTCCGACTGCCCAAACTAAAGGATCTCTGCGCATCTCTTCTGCTAATGCCGCCTTCGCTGCATCGGCGTAAGTCATGACCGTCATTAGAAGGCCTCCTCTCTGGGATCGCCGCTATCCTGAACATCCTCATATGCAAGTTGCAACTCTGGCCATGGGGCTTGTTTTGCCCGATTATAGATCGCTTGCATTTCACTAAGAGCATCCGTCTGGTGTCCCTTTAAATCCTCATCCAGAACTCCCGCATTTTTGAGTAAGTCTCTGCATTTGGAGATAGGATCATTTTTCCAAGCTTCATCAACATCTTCTTGCTCTCTATAGAGAGCGGGATCTGATGCTGTATGTCCATGTAATCGATAAGTGTTGCAAAGAATAAAGCGAGGTCCACCACCAGACCTAATTTCTTTTATATTTTGTCTAACACATTCATCCACTTCGACTATGTCATTACCATCGACTTCTTCGGCGGGGATTCCTAGTGATTGCGCTCGCTGTTTACCACCCTCTCCAGAGGTCATAGCTTCTGTTACCGTTGTAGAGGCAAAACCATTTTTTTCGCATACAAAAAGCACTGGTAACTCGAAAACACCAGCCCAATTCAATCCCTCCAAGAATGGCCCTCTATTGATTGCCCCGTCTCCAAATATGCAACATGATATATTATTCCCACCTTTTAATTTGATAGCATGGCCTGCCCCAGCGGCTATATTGATATTAGCTGAAACTACGCCGTTGGCACCAAGCATGCCTACACTAAAATCAGCAATATGCATTGAACCGCCTTTTCCTTGACATATACCACCTTTCCTACCAAGCAACTCAAGCATCATGGTTTGGGGATCTGCTCCTTTTGCCAGCGTATGTCCATGCCCTCTATGCGTACTTAATAAAAAGTCATCTTTTTCAAGGTTTTGGCAGACGCCCGAGGCTATGGCTTCTTGTCCTATTGATAAATGAATAGCCCCTAAAACCAAACCATCATTATTTGCTGTAGCAGCAGTTTCTTCAAACGCCCGGATTCTATTCATCATTTTATGATGGTTAAAATATCGCTCAACATCAAAATTTACAGGAATACTTGAAGACAAAAAAATCTCCTTCTCTATCGCACCATACCTCAACACCATTAGCCTTCCTATTAGGCATGAGTAAAGGTTTAATCTCAAACAAATTTATTGGACAGAATTACAACAACCACTTATTAAACGTTATTACCAAATTTTACGATGTGCAACTGGTGATGATGTTAAAACAAAAAAGCTTAATTACTCTCATAATAGGAATGGCTCTAGTCGTTGTCATCTCCAATATTGCAGTAAGTTATCCAATAAATGACTGGTTGACCTGGGGGGCTCTTACCTACCCCATAGCTTTTCTCGTGACTGATATAACTAATCGATTATTTGGTGTGGCCAGAGCTCGAACGGTTGTCTACGCGGGATTTTTAATAGGGGTTATTTTATCATTATGGGCAGCCGACATGCGTATAGCATTAGCATCGGGATCTGCTTTTTTGATAGCTCAGCTTTTAGATATAACTATTTTTGACAAATTAAGGCAAAAAACGTGGTGGAAAGCACCACTGATCTCAACAATAATATCATCAGCTGTCGATACACTTTTATTTTTCTCAATAGCTTTCGTAGCAACCGGATTGCCATGGATTACCTGGGCAATAGGAGACTATGGAGCTAAACTTGCAATGGCAGCGATCTTGCTGATGCCGTTTAGATTCTTCCTATCTCTAATACCTTCAAACCCTAATAAAAGCCTTGATCAGGCATAAATTTTCTCATGAGGGTAGATATTTTTGATTATGATTTACCTGTTGAGAAAATAGCAACATCTCCAGCAAGACCCCGCGACGCATCAAGGTTACTAGACTTAACCGGGGGCAAATTAGCAGATAAATCCATCCTAGATCTCCCCGGTATTTTTCAGCCCAATGACCTTTTAGTGACAAACGATACCCGCGTTATTCCCTCTCGATTAAATGGTCTTAGAGACAGTGTTAAAATTGAAATTACTTTACATAAACAGATCGAAAACGGAATTTGGGCTGCCTTTGCACGGCCGGCAAAGCGCCTAAAACAAGGTGATAAAATCGTATTCAACAGCGCGTTTAAAGCTACCGTGCAATCACGCAAAGCCGGGGAAGTGATCTTGGACTTCCAAAGCGATGATCAGACAATTTTAGACGAATTACATAAAATTGGAAGGATGCCCCTCCCTCCCTACATCAAACGATCAGAGCTCTCTAAATCAGAATTAGATCAACAAGACTATCAATCGATTTTTGCAAAGCGATTAGGAGCAGTTGCAGCGCCAACTGCTAGCCTTCACTTTACACCCGCTCTACTCAATGAGATAAAGTTACAGGGCGTCAAACAAGTCAATATTACACTTCATGTGGGAGCGGGAACCTTTTTACCCGTAACGGCTTCCGACTCTGGTGACCATAAAATGCATTCGGAATGGGCTGAATTAACTAACGATGCTATCTCGTTAATAAAAGAAACTAAAAAAAGTGGCGGCAGGATAATAGCCCTGGGAACAACAGTTTTAAGAGTTCTGGAATCGGCTGCATTAAATGGGGAACTGCGGGCATTTTCAGGTGAAACGGATCTCTTTATAACTCCGGGTTTCACTTTCCGTGTTGTCGACCTCCTTTTAACAAATTTCCATCAACCACGGTCTACTCTAATAATGTTAGTAGCGGCTTTTGCCGGAACAAATCGAATTTTAGAGGCCTACGAATATGCAAAAAACAACGGGTATCGATTTCTGTCCTATGGAGATGCATGCCTCATCGAAAATATGAATAAAGTTTGAACACCGAAAAAGTAATAAATGGAGTAGAGTCTAAAAATAACTTCCCTATAACTTTTATTGGAATACTCTAAGAAATTTGGAGATTATTGTGAAAAATGCTGCAGGCTTTCTTAGGTCATTGTTTGACGCGGCAGTTGCTGCTGCGGATCCTATCAACTCACTTCCAGAATACCTTATTAAATTACAGATAAGTCCTCCAAAAGGAAGAACTATAGTTCTCGGTGCAGGTAAAGCTGGCGGCTCTATGGCTAAAGCTTTGGAAGAGTTTTGGGACGAGCACTTCCCGGAGAAACCAATTGAGGGGCTCGTTATAACACGCTATGGACATAGTGTAGATTGTAAAAATATTGATATTATTGAGGCATCCCATCCTGTACCAGACGAAGCGGGGGTAAGGGGGGCAGAACGATTATTATCCTTAACCAATAGTTTAACCAGAGACGATCTTGTTATTTGTCTAATATCGGGAGGCGCATCGGCTCTCTTATCTTTACCAGCTAGAGGGATATCCACTTCAGAAAAACAAGGTTTAACTACTCAATTACTTCGATCAGGGGCTACGATCCATGAAATAAATGCAGTTCGAAAACACCTCTCCGCAATAAAAGGCGGTCGTCTCGCGAAAGCAATTGCTCCAGCTAGCATACTGACATTCTGTATATCTGATGTTCCAGGCGATGAATTAGATGTGATTGGTTCGGGACCAACGGTAGGGGATCCAACGTTTTTCGCCGATGCCCTCCACGTTTTAAAAAAATATAATATCCAAGCATCCGCTAATATATTAAACCATCTACATACATCTGGTGATGAGACACCAAAACCTAATAGTGAAATTTTTAAAAATTGCCAAAACATATTAGTGGCTACGCCTCAAATGGCCTTAGAGGCGGCGTCGAAGGTTGCTATTTCTGCCGGAATTACACCTCTAATTATTGGCGACGCTATAGAGGGAGAAGCTCGCGATGTAGCGAGTGTTCACGCCGGTATTATCAGCCAAATCCTGCGCCACAACCAACCAGAAACAGCCCCGTTAGTGCTATTATCTGGAGGTGAAACCACGGTAACTGTTAAAGGTTCAGGCCGGGGAGGCAGGAATGTCGAATTCCTTCTTGCATTAGCCACAAAACTTAAAGAGCGCTCAAACATTCATTTGAATAGGGTGTCCGCAATTGCCTGTGACACCGACGGGATTGATGGTACCGAAAAAAATGCTGGTGCTTTATATTTACCCGATACCATAAAAAGAGCATATGCAGCTGATCTGTCACCAGAAGATTATCTCAACAATAATGATGGTTATACATTTTTTGAAAAACTTGGAGACCTTGTCGAAACAGGACCAACTCTAACTAATGTGAATGACTTTCGTGCTATTTTGGTTTTATAATTTCCTACTGTATACTGAATTACTATTACATTGAATTAGAGATTCCCGGGGACAACATTGCTAAAATCACAATTCACTGCGAGAGACTGGGGATCAAATCCCAAATATTTATCCCCCTCATATAAATCCACCATTTTACGAAGTCCAACCAAACCACTCATTCCATTAAAACAAACACTATCAGAAATAACTGGGCCCGTTTTTGGACATCACTCTATAAAACCCCTCGATAATGACCTCACTCAAAATGGGATCACTGACGGCAGAGAACCATTAGGAGAGCGCATAATTGTGTCTGGAAAGGTTATTGATGAGAAAGGAAGACCCCAACGCAGTACACTAATTGAAATTTGGCAATGCAATAGTGCAGGTAGATATATTCACTCGAACGATCAACACAATGCGCCACTTGATCCCAATTTTTTTGGAGGTGGCAGGTGCATGACCGATGAAAACGGTTACTATAAGTTTTACACCATCAAACCCGCTGCATACCCATGGGGTAATCATCCGAATGCTTGGCGGCCAGCACATATTCACTTTTCATTATTTGGCCCAGCCTATGCGACACGTTTAATTACGCAGTCCTATTTCCCTGGTGACCCTCTTCTCGAATTGGATCCCATATTTATGGCAACCCCCAAATCGAGCAGAAATCTTTTAATAAAACAGTTTTCGATAGGCGCATCAGAAGAGGGATTTGCACTTGGCTATAATTTCGATTTCATTCTTCGCGGTCCCAATGCAACACCTATGGAAAACTGATAAATGTCTTTAAAACAAACACCCTCGCAAACTATTGGTCCGTTTTTCTCCTATGGACTCACTCCCGAACAGTCCAACTATCCTAATCTTTCAAGTTTATCGACAAATTCTTTGCTAACGGGGTCCACAATTGGTGAAGAAATTAGATTAGAAGGAAGGATATTCGATGGGGCGGGAGATATCGTCTCAGATGCGATGATTGAAATTTGGCAAACAGACGCTGAAGGGCGTTATCCAGATCAACAAAGTTCCGGTAAAACTAATTCTAATTTTTCAGGATTCGGCAGATGCGATACTGGTGTGGATAGCCAAAACAAATATATTTTTGAAACAATAAAACCTGGCCAAATAGATACCGAGACAGCACCGCATATTAATGTTACGATTTTTATGCGAGGACTACTCCTTCATGTTTTTACACGGATTTATTTTTCAGATGAAGGTAGATCTAACTCTGCTGACGCGGTTCTATCCACCGTTCCTTTTGATAGGCAAAAAACTTTAATAGCAAAAAAGGTGGCCGGAGTAACGCCCGTTACGTATGTTTTCGATGTATTTCTTCAAGGCGAGAACGAAACTGTCTTTTTCGATATTTAAGTTCCATTTCATCAATCATAAGTCCTGCCTCTAGCAGACGAAAATCTTGTTTATGCTTTTCCCAAAGAAATCTGATGATTTTATGGCGATATCACAAAGATCCGGATAAGCTCGAACAGTAAAT
Organism: SAR116 cluster bacterium AG-313-A07; assembly: GCA_003284265.1. GTDB lineage: Bacteria > Pseudomonadota > Alphaproteobacteria > Thalassobaculales > Thalassobaculaceae > UBA7326. Next base: position 13,150 of record QBVV01000032.1, on the reverse strand, counting down.
TATTGATGGATGTTATAATATGGAGTTTAGAAAAATCGAGGTAGTACCTATTTCAGGTAATATAGGAGCATTGATAAACGGTGCACAATTAAATGCACTAAATGATGAGACATTTGAAGAAGTCTATCAGGCGTGGCTACATCATTGCGTTCTTTTCTTCCGTAATCAAAAGATCACACCACAAGAACAGATTGATTTTGCACAACGTTTTGGGGAAATTCACTTTCATCCATACATGAAAGGACTTGATGAGCACCCTGAAATCTTGGAAATCATTAAAGAACCAGGAGATGGATATACTTTTGGCTCGGTCTGGCATACTGACCAGATGTTCAATCCAAAGCCTGCAAAGGCTACCATGCTTTACGCCCATGAAGTTCCAAAAAAAGGGGGTGACACCATGTTTTCCAATCAATATCTTGCCTATGAGACCTTATCAAAGCCCATGAGAGACATGCTCAATAGAGTAAAAACATTCAATGTTGGGGATGGATTTCGGAGGGGAATTGGCAAGGCTAAACGGATTGACCGATACGCCAAAAATCCAACAATGCAAGCCAAAATACGAGATCCTGGTAATGTATCTACAGAGGCCATTCATCCCTTAATCCGTACTCATCCCGAAACAAAAAGAAAATCTCTGTATATTGGAAGTCACACACAAACATTAGATGGTTTTAATGCAGATGAAGCTGACTCGATCATAGACTTTCTACGGAACCACTCCCAGCGCCATGAATTCACCTGTCGCTTTCGCTGGGAAACTGGTTCAATAGCCCTATGGGATAATCGTTGTGTTCAGCATAAAGCACTAGCCGACTACGATGAAAGACGAAGGACACATAGAATCACAATTGCTGGCGAAAAACCTATATAACTAGGGGGATAAATGGATTTTGGATTACACCTTGGCGTTAGAGGGCCCGCGGCTCAACCTGATTCCCTTCGCATTATCGCAGAGGAAGCCGAACTTTTAGGCTTTACCCACCTAGGAATCAGTGACCACATTGTTATCGCCAATAAAGTCAATTCTCCATATCCTTATACAAAAACGGGCAAGTGGTTTGCGGAGGACAATGGTGAATGTCTAGAACAACTTACTACTCTTAGTTTTATAGCGGCCGCGACAAACAATATACGTTTACTTACATCAGTGATGGTTCTTCCTCATAGACCACCAATTCTCACAGCCAAGATGCTCAATACAATAGACGTACTATCTAAGGGACGTCTCACTGTTGGATTGGGCGTTGGTTGGATGGAGGAAGAAATAGCACTTCTAAATGGCCCTGATTTCAAAAAGCGAGGCGCTGCTGCTAATGAATATATTGAGGCATTTAAGATACTTTGGACCGACGATACGCCAATCTATAATGGAAACCATGTCAGTTTTTCCAATATGAAGTTTTTTCCTAAGCCAACTCAAGCCCCTCATCCTCCATTGTGGGTTGGGGGCGAAGCGCGGTTGGCCCGTGAGAGAGCTGGACGGTTGGGCGATGGTTGGTATCCAGTTGGCAATAATCCAAATGCACTATTCGACACGCCAGAACGTTACGCCAACGGATTAAAAGATGTCCACGAAGCAGCTATCGCCAGCGACCGCAATCCAGAAAATATTACCTGCGGAATTTATATTATTTGGTATAATTTGGGTCAAACAGAACATGACTCTCTTGGCAAGAGACGTAGCTTCACGGGATCTGCGCAGGATATATTAGGGGATGTCGCCGCGTATGAAAAAATTGGACTTCAACACTTAGTGATTGGGGGAGAGAGCGATAACTTAGACGCTTGTCTCCAACGAATGCGAGTTTTTAATAAAGAAATAATGCACTACGTTTAGATATCTGAAGATATGAATTAAACAATTCATAATGCAATTTCAAGTTTGAGAATAGACATGAGTAATACTGCAAAAAAACGCCTAATTATTGGAATAAGTGGAGCATCTGGAACCATTTATGGTATTCGTCTGTTAGATCTTATACGAAATATGCCTGATAAATCTCGACCCGAATCTCATTTGGTAATGTCAAGATCTGCTGAAATAACGTTGGCTTATGAAACCAAAATGAAGGTAGCGGATGTTCATCGATTAGCCGATGTTGTCTACGCGAATAAAGATATAGGCGCATCACTGGCTTCTGGTTCATTCCAAACAATGGGGATGATCATTGCGCCGTGCTCAGTAAAAACTCTGGCTGAAATTGCAACAGGAGTGACTGATACATTAATTTCAAGGGCTGCCGATGTCATTCTAAAAGAACGCCGACGGCTCGTTTGTATGGTGCGAGAAACGCCACTGCACTCCGGACATTTAAAAAATATGTTGGCTTTAACAGAAATGGGAGGCATCGTCGCCCCGCCCGTACCAGCTTTTTATGCGAAGCCCAAATCACTTGACGAGATGATCGACCATACAATAGGTCGAGCGCTTGATCTTTTTGAAATAGAGACCAACACCGTGAAGCGATGGAAAGACGAAAAAGCCAATTTATAAAGCGCTAAATACACTAGCCAAGTCAACTACATCTCATCTTTTAATAGCTGTTTCTATAGTTTTTGCTATTTCTAAAAGTTTTGTGTCTCCATCACTTTCACCCATCACCATAAGACCAACTGGCGCGGTCTCTGCCTCGTGAATTGGTAACGAAACTGCACATCTATCCAAGAAATTACCAAATGAGCAATTACGTAACATTAATAAATTCATTTGATGATAAAAATCATCGGAGTTCTCTAGATCTTTTAAAACTGGGGCAATCACTGGTACGGTCGGCATCAGCAGAGCATCAAAATTTCTCGTAATTTTATTGCTCATTTCGCAAATTGTTCTCCTGGCATTCATAAGCTCTATATACTCATGGGCCGTCATTTGTTCGCCTCGCTTGATTCTAACAGCTACCCTGGGGTCAAAGCTGTTCTCATCTCTTTTTAATAAATCATGCAATGCGACAAATGCTTCAATTGCGGCATAACCTCCTTTTGAATTAGCTTTCGGGATCTCCAATAAAACGTCAAATGGAATATCAATTATTTTTGCACCCAAATTAGAGAGCAGGCTCGTAACTCTCTGAAAATCGTTCGCTACCTTATCCTCAATATCATCAAAAACCAGAGTTTGAGGAACCGCTAAAGTTAATGTTTCTATTGGCCTATCGGCAATGTAACCCGTTATCTCGCCACGCATAACTTGATCGAGTATGGCACAACAATTTACGCTTCTCGCGAGCGGCCCTATAGAATCCAAAGTTGTGGACAAAGGAAAGGCACCCAACGTTGAAATCCGAGCAGCTGTAGGTTTAAATCCTGTAAGGCCACATAGTGCCGAAGGTATTCGGACAGACCCCCCTGTGTCCGTTCCTATACCTGCAACAGCCATGTTATCACTTACCGATACAGCCGCGCCACTTGAGGAGCCGCCTGGAATCCGCGCTTCCGCTCTATTCCAGGGATTTAAGGGGGTGCCATAATGTGGGTTTATACCAAGACCCGAAAAAGCAAATTCCGTCATGTTGGTACGACCAATCAAAATTGCACCGGCTGAACGTAATTTTTTTATGATATCCGCATCTCTTGCGGCCGGAGCACTGTTTCTACGAACTCGAGAACCAGCCATTGTGGTTTCGCCGGCAACATCAAACAAATCTTTGATGGATATCGGCATGCCAGCTATCGGAGACAGAATGAGCCCTTCTGCTCTCAATTTATCTATTGCGATCGCCTGAGCTTTTGCTTGACCCGCATACGTTTTAGTAAAAGTGGTTTGCCCCTGACCTTCATCGTTATCGATTTCTTTTAAGGCGGAAGTGACTAACTCCAAACTAGTTACTTTACCTAGATCAAGTAATTTACCTATTTCTTCGATGGTTCCATTCATAATTTAACTCTCGCTATATTCTTTATTTCCAATTGGTTTTTAAGATCCAAAAGCATTCTGATTTGAGATCTATGCTATTCTTTTACAAACGTGCTATTTATCAATATTTCGACAGCTGACTTTATTTCTTGGTTCATCTCTAAGCTTATCGCTTTGAGATATGATCTCATATTTAACACAGTTAACTCGGCTTCACTACAAACGTTATCTGTATGTTTATTGCAGAACTTGCTTAAGGCATTTATCAGGATCATCTGTTCCAGGCGTTCGGCTTCTAATTCAATTGATAATATTTTAGTTGTCAAATTCTCTGAGTTTGGGATATCGTCGTTTTTCTTCGTAAATCTCCTTGCCTGACGCAACGGGCCTATCAAGTGATCACGACATGGCATTACATTTTCGATAAGCACCAAAAACTCTCTATCCGTTAAAACCCATCGATACTTGCCAAGCCAAAAGCAGAGCAAAAGCAGGTTAACATCTAGTCCAAAACGATCCTGCAAAAAGAGAAACGTGGCTGTTAAAGGTTCGTAAATTTTTTTGGAATAATTCCAAAACTGCTCTGCTTCCTTTGTGTTCATGTTAATCGATGGTTCCTAGAGTAGCATTTAGTGTGTCTTTTAAAACGAAACTATGGTCAATACGACCGTATAAAACATACCCCAATACTATTTCAATAAACGCTAGTGACAAGGAATTATATCCACAAATTAGGTTAACTATTTATGGAACATTCTAGTTCATCTGATATGCTTAAAGATCAGGATTTAGGCTTTATGAATTTTTTAACTTGATAAAACCTCAATATTTTGTCTAATACTCCTTCTTTTTCGCAGGGTTAAATTCATGGTTCACGTCGATCACGCTGACGATAGGTCTGCTTCAATAGTTGGAATTATAATGGGAAGCCAGTCTGACTGGCCTACAATGAAAAATGCAGCGCTCATATTAGATGAATTTAGAATATCATATGAAAAGCGTATAATTTCGGCTCATAGAACTCCCAAACGAATGGCCGATTACGCAGAAAATGCTCGAGAACGGGGTCTGAAAATTATAATAGCAGGCGCAGGAGGTGCAGCACATTTGCCAGGAATGATAGCGGCCCAGACGACATTACCTGTCCTCGGAGTACCAGTTGAAAGTAAAGCTTTGAGTGGAATGGACAGCCTACTTTCCATTGTCCAGATGCCCAAGGGGGTCCCAGTCGGTACTTTAGCTATAGGAACGGCAGGGGCAGCTAATGCAGCTTTATTGGCTGCGTCTATTTTGTCCATAAACGACACAATAATAGCCAACTCTCTCAAAGAGTGGCGAGAGAACCAAACAGCGGCTGTCGCCGATATACCAAGCGAAGAAATATGAAAAATAATTCTTTAGATGTTTTCCCACCCGGTTCCATTATCGGTATAATGGGGGGAGGCCAATTAGGCCGAATGACTGCACTAGCGGCTGCTAATCTCGGTTATAGATGTCACATTTATACAGAGGATACTGATAGTCCCGCAGCCCAGGTCTCAGCAACGACAACAGTCGCCTCCTATAAAGATCAGGCGGCGCTGACGCAGTTTGCCAAAGCTGTAGATATAATTACTTACGAATTTGAAAATATTCCACTGTCTTCAATTACGCTTTTAAAAAACATAAAAGCCATAAGACCGTCACCTTCCATTTTGGCAATATCTCAACATAGAGGAAAAGAGAAAGAATTTGCCGAACAGCATGGGGTAAACGTGGCACCCTATAAAATTATTAAGAAAATATCCGATTTAGAATCGGCTATAAAAACGATAGGGACGCCAAGCGTACTTAAAACATGCCGTTTTGGTTATGATGGCAAAGGTCAAATTGTTATCAATGAGCCTGAGGAAATACATTCCGCATGGAACCAGTTATCGAGTGACGACCTAGTCTTGGAACAATTTGTAGAGTTTGAAAAAGAGATATCTATCATTATAGCAAGAGATACAAACCATAAAACAAAAGCTTATCAAGCGGCTGAAAATAATCATGTTGATCATATTTTAGATGCAACTACGGTCCCTGCTGATATTACAGATAAAACTGCATCTATGGCTGCCGATATTGGTTTAAAGCTAGCTGAATCACTTGATCTAATTGGTCTTCTAGCCGTGGAAATGTTTGTCATGGGAGATGGAACAGTCGTTATGAATGAAATCGCCCCGCGCCCCCATAATTCTGGGCATTGGACACAAGATGGGGCGCAAACGAGCCAATTCGAACAATTTGTTAGGGCTATCACTGGACAACCACTTGGTGAAACAAAAATGACTCGACCGGTAAAAATGCAAAACCTTATCGGAGATGCAGTTAGGCAATTACCAAGTTTCTTTACTAATCCTAACGCTAAAATTCACCTTTATGGAAAACAAGAGGTACGCCCTGGAAGGAAAATGGGGCATGTGAATATCTTGGAACCATAGGATTAGTCTATCTTAATAATTTTCCGATTTGAATTCTGGAATTATTTTCTTTAGAAGTCCTATAGACGTTTTTTTATCATCAGCATAAACGGCCTCTTTCAGTTGTCTAAGTTCTGCTTCCAATGTTGTTATTTCTTGGAACCGTGGGGAGGCTGCGTTAATACCTGCTACGGAGGTGGGAGTTAACGGTTCTTCAGGGTGAAATAGCTCCTCATGCAATTTCTCTCCTGACCGAATGCCCGTAAAGTCTATTTTGATGTCTTCATGAGGCTTGAGCCCAGATAACCTTATAAGTTGCTCGGCTAAATCTAATATTTTGAGAGGCTGCCCCATTTCGAGAACACTTATCCCTCCTTTTTCGCTAGAATTTTGGGATTTCGGAAGAGCCGCAGCTTGGAGAACCAGCGAAACAGCTTCCCTTACCGTCATAAAATAACGGGTCATTTCTGGATGAGTAACGGTGACTGGCCCACCGGCGGCAATCTGTCTTTCGAACAATGGAATTACCGAACCTGTTGACCCCAGCACATTACCAAAACGAACCGTTAGAAAACGCGTCTTATGTTTTTCAGCAGTATCGAAGCTTTGGCAAATAGACTCTGCAGCCCGTTTAGTCGCCCCCATAATATTTGTAGGATCGACGGCTTTATCCGTGGAAATAAGCACCATAGTTTTTACACTATTTTTTAAAGCAGCCCTCGCTACATTCCACGTACCTATGACATTGGTATTGATCCCCTCAATTGGATTACTTTCGACCAATGGCACATGTTTTAATGCTGCTGAATGAATAACAATATCAGGAGAAAATTCATTCATTACTTTTTGGATTTTTACTTCATCACGAACATCTCCTAAAATAACTTGAGGTTTAAGGTGAGGGTATAACTCACTTAGGGTAAGCTCTATCTGATAGATTAGAAATTCAGAATTATCAAAAATAATAATTTCACTTGGCTCTAAGCTGGCTATTTGCCGCGCCAACTCGCTGCCAATGGTCCCTCCCGCCCCTGTTATTAGGACCTTACTGCCATTAAAAAGTGCTTCTACATTTGTCATATCTAGGATTTTTTGTGGTCTTCCAAGCACATCTTCCACCTCAATCGGTTTTATGGAAAAGCTGTTACTATCGGTGACTATTTTTCCTAACTCCGTTAGATCTGGAACCCGGGAAACTGGGACCCCAATCTCCTCTGCAGCTGAGGTGACTTGTCTCACCGCCTCTCCCTTTATTTTTGAATTTGTTATCACTATCCTTTGTGGACCAATCCCCCTGTTACATAGATCTTTAAAAACTCTGGATACTTCATCAATATTCCCAAGAATCGGAACACCACGAATATTTCTTCCAATACGACCACCTTCTTCGTCAATAATTCCTACCACCCTATACGGAATTTGATTTCCCCTTGTCATTTCTCGAATAAATACGTCGGTTCCATCGCCCGCGCCAATAAGTAAAACGAGGGTTCGTTTATGACCATTCTTCTCAAGTAGGACGCTCAACTCACCATCTTTACAGAACCGGTAGACAAACCTCGGCGCAGCAATCATTACCGTTAATACGAATATCTGGATAAAAAGAAACGATCTGGGTAATTCATCCAATCGATTGTAAATAAATTGGCAGGCTACAAAAACTATTACAGTTAAGATTACCGCACGAAATATTCGGCCAAGATCTCCAATCGATGCATAACGCCAGATAATCCTATCTAAACGCATCCAAAAGAATACAACAGCAGAAACAATAGTAAAAATTGTAATACCACTGAAAATTGTGTCCCGTGGCCAAGAAATAATGTCGGAACCCAATCTTAAATACAGTGCAACAATAAACGATATAGCAGACATAGCTACATCGTGTGCATAGCTAAACAAGACCCTTCTTAACCTATCTATAGTCAAGGTATTCTTCCTCACGTTAAATTAACTGAAAGCGAGTGAAATAAAGTGATTTGTTACATTAATTTTTGTTTTATATGAAACACGGTCTTCCTTAAACCTTCTTCAGTATTGAATGGAGGGTTCCAACCAAGAGTGTTTAATATTTCACTATTGTCAATTTCTAAAGATCCAAAAATTCGGTTGGCATGTTTTGGTAGAAAGAATGTCAAAATTTTCTGAATAATATGTCTGTTACAACTTGATAAATGCACGTTTTTATTCAGGTTCGCCAATATTACCGAGCATAACGTAGTGGTAGACGGCATCAGTGGATCTCGAACAAAGAAAACATGGGACTCTGAAGTAAGGTCATCAACACAACAGCTTATAGCTGATGCAAGATTTTCAATAAAAATTAAAGACCTCTTGTTTTTTAAACCACCCAGGGGCAAAAACCCAACCGGCAACCAATCCAAAAACTTTATCATCGAATAGATATTCCCAGAATTTCCTGGGCCATAGACAATTGGTGGTCGAATAACAGTTAACGGTAGATCCTTTTTTCTACTTATTTGGAAGAGACCAAGCTCTGCTTGCAACTTACTTTTGCCGTACGATGTTTTTGGAAAAGGAATACTATCAGTTTTAAAGACCTCATCCTGTGTAAATTCTCCATTAACTTTAGTTGAACTGATGAAAATCATTCTTCGTACAGCATTTTTTACCGCAGCTTCAGCTATTGATAAGCTGCCATCAACTATCACTTCTTCATATTCCCTAATTTGTTGTTTATTAGCTTTATCGGTTGCGATAGGTGACGCTAAATGCAGAACCACATCAATATCAGCAAGTAACATCCGCCAATCCTGTTCCGCATCAGCACTAGAAACGTGCGTGATTTTATCAATGAAAGGTAATTCATTTATCCCGGCATCGCGAATAAAACCGTGAACATAATATCCCTTCTTCGAGAGCACTCTGCTTACAGCCCTCCCCACGAAACCATTTGCGCCTATGATTGCAACACGCATACCCTAGTTCCCAAAATCAGCTAACTTTTTGTTTTCTTAACATCCAAAGAAAAAGAATTCCTATTACGATCCCACTGGCAATTAAAGCAAAGATTGGCTTAGACCCAGCGAACATCAAAGCTATCAATAACAATAATATATTTACCACCAATACCGCTAGACATACGGTTGAATGGGAAGCACCATTTTGAACTGCTTTTTGATAAAAATGATCCCTATGCGCTTCAAATATATTTTTTCTTTTAAGTATTCGCCCCCCTAATGTTATCGATGCATCAGCTAAATGATACCCTGGCAAAATCAAAATTATAACTAGCACGCTATGATGAGATATAGTCTCCGGTGTAATCGAGATGAGACACCATCCAATCAAATATCCTAGTGGGATACTGCCAACATCACCCAGAAAAACTTTAGCGGGAGCCCAATTCCAGACAAGAAAACCCAAGGCAGACGCCATGAATACTATTGATGGTCCAAGCACTTGCTCATTGATAATCCCGGTCACTGAAAAAACAGCTAACCCGAGACCTAACACAAAAACTTCAACACCTGTTAAACCATCAATTCCGTCCATAAAATTAAATAAATTTATGAACCACAGCCATAAAAGTCCTGTAAGTAATATATCTAATTCTATATCCAACCAGTTTCTAAATATTCCTCCTGTTTCGGAAATAATCCAAAACCCCGGGAACATGAAAACAATCTGGAAGATCAATTTTGAGGCTGCAGGTAAACCTCGAATATCGTCTATAAAACAGACTATCGCCAAGCCGAAAGAACTACCAAGAATAATTATATCATGGGAGTTTAGAGTTTGAGTAAAAGTACGATCAACTATCCATCCAATTATAATAGAACTGACGATACCTATTCCGCCCCCCCTTGGAGTAGATATAATATGGCTACTTCTTTCATTCGGAATATCCAAAATATTATTTTTTTTTAATAACTTGACTAAAAATCCAGTTAGAATTGCACTACAGCTAAAAACCGCAGCAGCTACTGCGATTAGCCACCCCGTATCATCCGTCATAGTTTGTTCGCACAACGACTATATTTATGTAAATCAATTTACTTAGTCTCTGCATTAGTTCTGAGGTCTTGTTGAAAATCGAATGTATCTGGATTAATTATCAATTCACTTACGGAGAGGCTCGCTGCTTCTAAAAGCTCGTTGCCTTTCTCTTTCGAGGCATAGGTTGGGTCACCAATAACTCCATTACTCGTAACATGACTTAACGACCGCCACCTATAAGCGCTACGGCCTGCTTTTATGAACGATAAATCAGATGACCCCTTGCAACTAGCAAGATCCCTAATGTCAACTAATTCTGGTTCTAACGACATCATCATTGATGTTTCTGCCTCACATGCATGCAACACATTATGCTGGGCCGTCAGGATTTTAGAAAACCTTTCCTCAGCCTCTAACCAGTACGTAGCCGCAACAATAGGAAGCCCCAGTTCCAAAGTAATATCTTGAGCTATGATCTCACTGGCGCTGATATTTCCACCGTGACCATTTAAAATTAAAAATTTTGTAAACCCATTCCGCGATACACTCTCTATAACTCCTCGTATCACCATATGGAATGTTGTGGTATCTAACGTTACGGTCCCACCAAATTCCATATGATGCTCTGATAATCCATGCCATATAGTCGGAAGAACCAAAGTTGGTTGACCTGACTTACTACTCTCAATGGCAGATAGACGGCCCACCTCCGCCACCAAACGACTATCGACCATTACTGGAAGATGCGGACCATGTTGCTCAATAGCGGCTATTGGTAATATAACGACAGTCTGCTGTTCTGCTAACTCCCTGATTTGATGGGCCTTTAAGCGTGACCACTCTACTTCCATAAATATAAATCTCCCACCCTATATTTAATTAAACTAATCAGTAATTTTATTTACAGGTTCTAATCTTCGCGACGAAACGCCCATTTGACAATAATTTTCCCCTCATCGCGGATCCCTTCTAAACACTTATTCACAACAAGCTGTTCGGATTTTTGGCGCAACGCAGAACCAAAATAAATACTATCCTCCAATTTTAAGTTACCATCTGTCCTAAAACGCCACACATTCCCAGAGTGAGGACGCAATAGTGCGGACGACCCTCTCTGAACAAGTGACGTTCTTACCCTAGGATGAAGGTGAAATCTTATAATTGCGTTCAATGGTAGATCACCTGGTTCTCCAGTGTAAATCAACTGATCTTCACCACGAATGTCATTGCCCGATGAAGCTAAATAGAAACTTCTATGATGCATAATTCCCATATTTGGCAGATACCCATTATGGCTTCCATCCAGTAATATATCACCATCGACTGTTTCTCTATTGAATAAAACGGTAATAGCCTGGGGAACTCTAGCGGTCGTTTTGGCAATATGAGAGGCGTTGATATTATCAATCGTAAGCATTGAATGAGCTACAGACGACTTCAAAGGTTCTTTTAACGCTGTGTCTCCCGGGCTAGTGCCACAATTTACCACGAGCCTCTGTTTTCCAATGCTGAGTTCGAATGAAAGGGGACTTGCATGGGAACTGAGGCCGTTATCTTCCGTTATCCCAGTGTCAACTATTAAAGTAGACTTCCCGGCGCTAAGCCTTTGAAAACCAGTAGCCGGCGCCTCCGTTACTGTTTTCCTCCGGGACTCCGATAACGCTATCACAGCCTCAAATAAAGACACCCCACCTTCCTTGGAGCCATGAAATAGTGCTAGTTTACCATCCCCATGTCTCCACAATCGCAACATCGCCGTCATACTACCAATTTTTTCTGTTAATTCATTTGGTATATTGCGGTTACATGCTCTAAAGCAATTTCGGATATCTATTAATGCCATAACAAACTCAATTTGTATGGCAGGAGAACGAGATACATGCCCACCATCAGGATTGATTTGAGCAATTAGTTCTTTTAACAACCACCGTTCTAATAAGGCGATACGATCAAGGCTCAGATTAAAAGCAACGAGCACCGTAATCAGACCTTTTATCGCTCGTATACGTTTTATGCCAATATCTGTGTAATGAAAATCGGATATTCCATGTTCTAATTGACGATGAACACTTTCCAGAACCCTAGAACGAAATTCGTCATTCGCAGACCCACAAAAAAAATCATACATACCAATCCAAGCTGATATGCGTTCCCCTAAGACATCACCTCTCCAATATAACGAATGCCATTTTTCACACTCATCTAACCAACTCCCCACCATTTGTCGTGCAGTTAACCTGGCAGCTTCCCCGCCTTGTGCGCGCAAGTGACGAAGCCACGAAAACCCATGAAGAGACTCTAAACTTAGAGGATCATCCGGCATTATTTTCCAAAGCTGTTTATGCGAGCTAGCAACCATGCCTACTATTTTGCCATCGATAATTTCTCGACCCACTTCAGGTTCCCCCGGCCATAGATCGTTAATGGCGATGTTAATTTCTCTTGAAGCGAATTTCCGTAAACGCCAACCGTAAAATGGAGTGTTAAAGTAAAATTCCCTTAAGGGTCTTAGTAATTTTGACATTATCAGGCTTACCGATTTCTTAATTGCTCGATAGCCTTGGAGTAAGGCACTCCTTCCAATCGAAAAACAGAAGACCCAGCTACTAATATATCCGCTCCAGCCTCTATCGACATTTTACCTGTTTTTTCGTTAATGCCTCCATCAACGGAAAGGCCAACCGGACGCTCAAGTTGATCAATTTTATCCCGAATAGATGAAATTTTACTTAATTGGCTTTCTAAAAATCTTTGTCCTCCAAATCCAGGGTTTACGGTCATAACAAGAACCAAATCGAGAAGATCCCACAAATTATCAAGCATCTCTATTGGCGTGCCCGGATTCAATGCAACGCCAGCTTTGATACCAAACCCTTGGATTTTTTGG
>QBVV01000031.1 GCA_003284265.1 SAR116 cluster bacterium AG-313-A07 | reverse complement strand
TTGCAAATTGTAAATTAATTGCTATATTGCAATTAAGATTAATTCGCAACGAGGCGGCTGTGAGCACAAGTTTATCAGATTTACTTATTCTATCCGTGGCGGCTCGAAAAAAGATCGCTCAGACGTCCATCATATCTGTTGTTAAGGATATAGCGGGCGAATACTGGACTCCTACATCGGATGTATTGCATGAGGCAATTGAGGGGCTCATTGATAAGCGTTGTCTTGAAATACAGTATTCTTCAGTGAATGGAGAAAATCTTCAAATCACAAAAATTGGTTTTGATGAGTTTTCCATTTTATTACGTAGGCTACCGGACGGGGATACTGAAAATCGATATACAAGATTGTTAGAAATTGTTCGTTTAAGAAGCCTTGATTTGTTGCCTGCACCGGAAGCTGGGATAGTAATCGAGCAAATGCTTCAAAGGGCACACTCTTTAATCAAAAAATTAGAGCAGCAGGAACGGATTCCTGATCCAGAGGGGCGCTTTATAGATGTTTGGCTGAATGCTGATAAACAGGACCTCGCTAACAGAACAAATATCTTGTCTGAAATTGCCAAAAATAACTTGTTAACAATAAAAATCTGTCGTGAAGAAAGAAGACCTTTCTAATGATCTTTAGATTCGTAAGTGATGATAACTGGCACTCGCTTTTTCAAGAAAAGCGAGAAGGGACCTCGGGCAATTGTGCGTTGTCTGGTATTTTTACAAGGTGTTGCGCGGTGGAAAATCCACGCCCATTTATTAATTCTATTAAGGTTATAGATAGGCGATTCCAAAAACTTTCTAGTTCCAATACTCTCTCAAAGGCAGCGAACAATGGAAATTAAGGATTATAAAACAGCTGGCGTTGTCAAACCAACAAAACCTGCAGGATCCGATAATGATGAGGTTCGCGTGAGTCAATTAACAACATCGGAAAATCTTATTGTTTATTCAATACGGGCATGGGTTGACTCATTAAAATCAAAAAGGAATCCGCTGTTGAACATTCAAAAAGGTTTTGGTTGCGCAGGTATAGCGAATGCCTCTATCGCGTTTGATGAGTTAATGCTTATTTCGGCTACGTTTTCTAACCAGGCACTAGATGTGCGTTATTTGTGTTGTCAAGTCCTAGGTGAAGCGGAGGTAGACTTCATTGCACTAATTTCGTTTGCACAGCATGGGAAATCAGAATGGGCTTACCGGCGTTTAGGCGGTTGGTTGGCCCCAGCAGCGGCTAGAAAGTCTTTAGCGGAGGTTGAAAAGATAGCTGAGGCCATGGAGGGAGTAGGATTATATATTGGATTGCGGAACGAGTTTATGAATTTTGATTTGGATACGGCAAATGTTCATGTCCCCAAACTGCCAAATGTTCCATCACATAAAACAGTTCAATGAATGGTGAGTAGAATGGCGATAGCATTTTACTTTGCCTGCCCGGTGAGATCAGCGTTTCCCTTTTTCCCCTAGTCTGATCTCACCGGCCACATATTCGGGGGGCGATTAAAATTTTGCGCTCCAAAATTTAGTAAGAAATGTGAGGTAAAACAAATTTAATTTTACCTCTCAGAAACCGGTGAGCCTCCCTGGTTCCGTTTCCCCTGGAACTGGCTCACCGGTATTTTTAAATTTGCATCCACCAGATGTTTTTGCTAATTTAGAATGCGACTAATTATTATTATAAATTTTATCCCTCTTGAGGGCTTTAACTCAACTATGGAGATCTAGGTGCTTTTAATCGATACTGAAATGAAACCATTTCACGCTGCTGCCTTTAAGCCAGGCCATAAAGAATTCATAACAGTTAGAAGTGAAGAAATGAGGGATAAATGGAACATTTTCTTTTTCTATCCAGCGGACTTTACGTACGTTTGTCCAACTGAACTGGAAGATTTAGCTGAAAATTATAACAAATTCCAAGAGCTAGGAGTTGATATCTATTCGGTCTCGACGGACAGTCATTTCTGTCATAAAGCATGGTATGATTCATCGGAAGCAATCGGAAAGATTGAATACACCATGATTAGTGATAACACCTTTGAAATATCAAGAAACTTTGAGGTTTTAAGGGAAAATGAAGGTAGATCTGAAAGAGGCACGTTTATCGTCGACCCTGATGGAATTATAAAAGTAATGGAAATCACCTGTGAAGGTGTTGGACGTGATGCGGAAAGTCTGCTTCAGAAAGTTAAAGCGGCACAGTACATCAGAGAGCATCCGGGGGAAGTTTGCCCGGCCAAATGGAAAGAGGGTGAAACGACCTTGGCTCCATCGCTTGATCTTGTTGGGAAAATTTAAACAACAATTTTATTTATTAGCACAGCAAAAAAACGATATTTGTTATGGCAAATGTAGAGTTATCCGAAGATATACGTGCTAGTATTTCCGTGTATGCAAATAAAATGCTTCATGAAGTAAAACTAGTGCTAAACACTGGTAATCATAAAAAACGTCTAGAATTATCCAATTTCCTTGCTTCTGTGGCGAGCGCTTCGAATAATATTGTATTCGAGGAAAGGGATATCGGAGAATTAGTGAAGGGGCCTATAAGTTTTATAATCGAGACGAATAAAGGAGCAACGGGCATCACCTTCTCTGGCATTCCAAGTGGGCATGAGTTCAATTCCTTAATATTGGCTATACTTCAAAGTGGAGGTGTTGAGATAAAATTAGATCAAGGCCTGCAATCCATTATTAAAAATATAGATAAAACACTCAACTTTGAGGTTTTTGTTAGCCTTAGTTGTCAGAATTGTCCTGAGGTCGTTCAAGTTTTAAATGAGTTTGCGCTGTTAAATGAAAATATAACCAGTGAAATGATTGATGGCGGTTTATTTCAGGATATTATAAAAGAGAAAAAGATTAGCGGAGTACCAAGCGTTTATCTGAATGGAGAACTTTTCGCTAATGGTCGCGTCGAAACCGCCACGTTGATTGAAAAGCTGCAAAGATTCAGTAATACACAGTCTCTTGATAATTCAACTACAACTGAAACACAGGATGTAGTTATCGCGGGTGGGGGACCTGCGGGTATAAGTGCAGCAATTTATGCAGCGCGCAAAGGTTTTAAAGTGACTTTAATAGCCCAAACAATCGGTGGGCAATTAAAAGATACAATGGGAATTGAGAATTTCATATCGGTTCCGAAAACTACGGGACCTGAGCTTTCTACAGCGCTTCAAAACCATATGAATACATATGGAATTACCGTAAAACAAAATCTTTCCGTTTCGTCCATTGAAGATAATGACCTAAAACGCATTATTTTAACTTCGGGAGAGGTAATTGAAAGCAAAACATTCATTATCGCTACTGGTGCGCAATGGCGTAAGTTAAATTTGCCAGGAGAGGAAGAAAATATAGGGAATGGGGTCGCTTACTGTCCACATTGCGATGGTCCATTTTTCAAAGGTAAAGATGTGGCAGTAATTGGCGGCGGAAACTCGGGTCTGGAGGCGTCTATAGATCTATCGGGAATTGCAAATTCTGTAACAGTTTTTGAATTCCTTGATGAGCTTAAAGCAGACCAAGTGCTAATCGACCGTGCTGGCACCAGAGATAATATTAAAATTAAGACTGGTGTTGAAGCCACTCAAATAATATCGTCCGGAAACGGAGTATCGGGCATTGAATACCGTGAACGAGGATCTGGTGATATCCACACGCAAAACTTGTCTGGCATTTTTGTGCAGATTGGATTAGTTCCAAACAGTAGTTTTATAGAAAATGTGGTGGATACTAACTCCTATGGGGAAATTATCATCGATGACTCAGGAAATACTTCTGCTAAAGGTATTTTCGCTTGTGGCGATGTTACCACTGTGCCCCATAAGCAAATTATAATATCGATGGGAGACGGAGCAAAGGCGGCTATAGCGGCAGCGGATTATCTGCAAAGCTGATTTTACAGATACATAACTTATAAATTTATTAGTTAATGAATAATTTCAATAGAATATAGCTATACCTTCAACCATTTTTCTATCTGTGATAGCCCGAATTGCTTTACTTCCCGAGGTGCGCCGCTGTATATAAAGGAATTTCGCGCTAAACAAGCCAAATTTGAATCGTCCAGTTTCAACTCTTTACGGCAAATTTGATATTCATCAACTAAACTGGGACCGAATAACAGTGGATCATCGCTCCCAATTGTGCAAATCACTCCAGCCTTGATAAGTTCAGGAAGTGGATGGTCGCCAATTTTGGAAAACACGCTCAGTTGTATATTTGATGAGGGGCATACATCCAAACAGATTTTAGTTTGGGCTAACTTTAATATTAAATTTGGGTCCTCAATTGCCAGCACGCCGTGCTGTATCCTGTCTGCCTTTAATAAATCTAACGCTGTAGCTACCGAAGCAGAGCCTTTGCCAGGAGACGGTGCTATCTCTCCAGCGTGGGGCAGTGAGAGTAAGTCGGTCCCATCGAGACCAATGCGAAAAGCATCTTTGAATAGTTCGGGAGGAAATCCCTCTTCATTGCCATGAAGGCCTAATCCTATGATCCCAGGATATATATCATCAAAATAATCAGTACTAAGTCGGATTAGATGATGCCTTGATTTCACTATCTTTGCGGTAAGTTCTGCTCTTTTGATCCCGCATTCTACTGGCTGTGTTCTATCAATTGCAGATATAAAGCCGATACCAACACCTGTTTTTTGGGAAACGTATTCGGCTTGAGAAAGAGCGAATTGCCAACCTTCTTCCGCAGAGCTAAATAGCTTATGGGAAGGTGCATCACGCATTATACTATAACGGTCAGCATCAAAGGCAGGTTCGAGCCAAATCACTCCCTCTGAGGCGGCGTCCTCTGCCACTTCTAGAATAACTCGGGCGAGATCTTCTTTTGTTTGAATGCAATCGCAGGCGGATCTATATAAAGCGTTGAAACCACTGAAATTGCTAAATTGCTGGCCTCGGGTATCGACTGGGCGCTCAATTCCATAGTTGATACATAAATCGCTAAGGGTACTTGGCCGCATAGCACCTTCGAGATGAATATGCAGGTGCGCTTTGGGCAATAATTTCAAATCTCTTTCAGCAGACATACTTTTTCTGTTCCCACAAAGTTATAAATTTACAGCTAGTGATACCCGCTTCACATCGCTGCAAGTGTAATTATTTATATATTTAATCTTTAAAGCCCTGGTTAGTTCTAATTTTGTTGGCAATGTATTCACCTGCCATAACAGGCGGATAAACATCCAAGTTATCAAGTTGATTGCAATTGGGTATGCATTCGACGACAGCACGATGATCCGGATTGAAAAAAAACGGAATGGAGAACCGCTCTTTACCCGTTCTGTTAACTACCTGGTGTTTGTTTGATTTGTATAATCCGTTGGTCCAATGAGCCATCAGGTCACCAATATTTATTACAAAGGTTCCCGGCACATATGGAGCAGCAATCCATGATCCGTCTGTTTTCTGGAGTTCTAATCCGCCAGAAGGGTCCTGGGCTAGAACAGTTATTACTCCATAATCGGTGTGAGGATATGCACCGAAAGATCCCGGTTCTTGCGCCTGCTCCTGTGGAGGGTAATGAAGCAAACGCATTAAAACGGTTGGGTTTTGGTAATAGTTGATGAAGAAACTTTCCTCGAGCTCAAGGCTTTTTGCAAACACGCGCAATAAGCCAAAGCCAAATTGCTTTACAGACGCGAAATACAATTCTGCAGCTTCCCGAAACCCATTTATATTTGGCCATTGATTAGGACCGTGTAGCGGTAATCCGGCGACAACATCCGGATGAGATAAAGGTAGTTCAATACCTATATCAAAACTATCTTTTAAGTCAGCAGCTTTTCCTGGATAACGCGTGGTGCCTATAGGTAAGTAGCCACGATGGAATTTATCCTTCAATACCAGCATTTTCCTCTCTATTGGCTCAGAGAAGAATTTTTTTGATGCTTCAAAAGCATCATCGATTATAGTTTGCGATATGCCATGATTTTTAACATAAAAAAAACCCATGCTTTGACATGCTTCTCTGACGCTTTTTGCCAATAAGCTGATATCGTTATTACTAACTATTGATTGAGCATCCAGTATAGGAATTTCATCTTTACTTGCTAGTTTCGGGTTAGAACCAGACATCTTATTTTTACTTATCCATATTAAATTTCAGTAATCGTTAACGGTTCTAGTCATATAGAATAGCCCAACGGATTTGGCTTAGATATCAGATGATGGCATTGTAAACTGTTCTCGCATTGAGTCTATTCCGCTGGATAATGTCCCAAGACCCGTTGTTAGAGAAGCTAAAGCAAGTGCTTCCATAATTTCTTTATCCGTTGCTCCATGATGCATCGCCTCGTAGCCCCTTTGCCTAACACCGGGTGCATGATGGATTGCTGCGGAACATGCCATGAGAATTAATTCTTTATACTTTTGAGGGATTTCTGATCCTTGCTCAGTTAAATAGTCTGAAAAATTAGTTATATTTTTTTTTAGAGCTGGATCGATATTTTCGATTATACTGATCCAATTTGCTTCCAAATCGTTCATCGATATCTCCTTTAGTTTTTATTTTTTTTATCATTGGCGTGCTGCAACATTTTATGGGCTGCTAATTTAGCGGGGTCGTTTAGTTTAATTCCTATTTTAATAGCAGTTTCGTTTAGATAACTTATGCGACCAGTAAAATAAGTACTCTGTGCATCTCCAACGCGCGCTGTATTGCAATCTACTGTAGCTGCTGGAACATCAAAAGGGTCAAGAAGAGCAAGGCCTTCGATGCCTGAATTATCCTTGGATAACCCAACATCGTTGGTGATTACGCCAGATAGATTAAATCCTAAATCGTCAACATAACTTGCCATGGCGCGCGCTGCGTGCGATCCCATGCACAAGACACTACCTGCAATCCTTTGATCTGCATATTTTACTGTGTCTAGCGCAAAAACTTGCCCCAATTCATCAGAATGAACTTTTATTTGGCGTCGAGCCGCTGGAACCTGAACGGGATTTTTTTCTAACAACTGACCAGCCGCGTCGATAACTTTCATGCCAATTTCCAGTCCCATCCTTATCGCTGCTTGGTTGACCCGAGAAATGATACCATTATTGTACATATCTCTCCCGTCAGATATTCTTGCGGATTGCCCATCTACCGAGGCACATGGAATGAGATAAGAATCAAGTAATTTTAAACCATTCACTCCGCCATCTCCCAATCCTATCCCCGCGTCGTGAATAAATAGACCTCTAGGCCTCGCCCACATCACTAACTGGGTCGCACATGGGGCACCATGAGATCCGCAAATTAGCACATCTGAAACATCATTTCGATCGTCTACGTATCCGGCCGAGTCCATGGCCAGTATTCTTCCTCTCGAGTTTGAGAACATTTCGTGTTGTGGCCATTGTGTCATTTTTAAATTGCTCCTTACTTTTCTCCATAACCAAATCAATATTCTGTTAAAGGAAATTTTTTCAAAACTTTTCTATAATCAGGCTCTGTATCTATTTCTAAAGTCGCTAAAACTCGAACAACCGCGCAATAAAAGGCGATTGCAAGAACTAGTTCGACAACATGTTCGTGTGATAGTTCATTTTCCAAAAACTTAAAATTTTGATCTGAAATTTTCAAGTTAGTGAACATATCTCTCGCTGCTCGAAGCACTACTCTGTCCAGATTGGGCAACTGACTTTTTTGATCCTTGGTTTCACTAGTAATAGCACGAATGTCATCTTCAGAAAGTCCGAATTCCTCTAAACCCATGTGTACATGATGCGCATATTCATATTCACTTTTAGCTAAATAACCTACTTGGATGATAGCCATTTCACGTAGGCGTGGATTGAGGGTGCTGGTGAAGCGAATATGATGTCCTAGACTTCTAAATGCTCTTGCGCCATCTGGGCTGTTTGCCAATTTACGATACAGATTTAACGGTAATTTAAGGAGATCGCGATCTTTTGGATCTAGTTCGTCGACTTCGATATACGGCAAACGAGACATTTTAACTTCCCCTATAAATTGTTCGAAAACGTCCATAAGTCGTTAAGTCATTAAGTCTAGTTCAAAATACCATCATTAAAAAATCCAAGACCCAATAGTTTTTCTTTGATCTAGTACTTGATTTCAACTGAAGGTGATCAAGGGAGCTTGATCTTTTATTCATCGACTTTAAAGTCTACAAACAGCTAATTTTGTTGGTTTTAGCTTTAGGAGAGCAAAATTTTGAAAAGAAAAAGTTTGGTTTGAGGAATGAGTATATTATTTGGGAGTAGGGAATGACGATTAGTCTCACAACAAAAGAAGTCCAAGCGTATCGTAAAGACGGATTACTATTTCCAAAAACAGTACTAACCCCAAGGCAGGCAAGCGAGTATCTAAAAGTCCTCGAAGACTATGAAAAGGAGTCTGGAGGACCAGTTAGGGATGAATACCGTTATAAATGCCATCTTGTATTTCCTTGGATAAACGAACTTATGCGGAATGAAACTATTCTCGACATGGTTGAGGATTTGATAGGACCAAACATCATGGTTTGGACTAGCCACCTATATCCAAAAGAACCCGGAGATCAGAAATTCATATCATGGCATCAAGATTCTTCTCACTGGGGATTAGAGACCGACAATATATTGACGGTGTGGATAGCACTGACCTCCGCTACTCGTCAAAATGGATGCATGCAAATGTTACCCGGTAGCCAGACTACTGGTACTGTCGAGCACCACGATACTTGGGGTGAAAAAAATATGCTGACCCGAGGTCAAACAATATCAAAAAAAATTGATGAGGAAAGAGCTGTTTGGGTTGAAATTCAACCAGGAGAGGCTTCAATTCATCATTTGTTTATGTGGCATGCCTCTCCTCCAAATAATACTAACCAAAGGCGCGTGGCGGTTGCGCTTCGTTATATTACACCTAAAGCCAGACAGACCCGTACTGATAGAGACTTTGCTACATTAGTGAGAGGCAAAGATGAATATGGGCACTTTGAAACCGAAATGATACCAAAAGTGACGATGGACCCGGAGGCGATTACTCACCATCAAGAAATAGCAGCAATACAAGGGGCTATTTACTTAAAGGGGACAGATAAAGAGGGAATTGAGGGGCTCACAGATAGATGATGTGTTCAGTAAATCTGGCATACTAAGGCATTGTGTTAAGGCGTGACGCGTTTTTGGGTGATTAGATTTTTAAATTTAAATAAAAAAGAATTTTATCAAATTGACTTCACATAAAACGGGTCTAATAATAACTGTAGTAATGGAGGGTTTCAGCTATGAAGGTTTTAAATTCGTTTGGTCCCAACCCAAGAATGTTGCGCATGTTCTTGCGTGAAAAAAATATAAATATTGATTTTATTGAACATGATTTAATGGGTGCAGAGAACCGAGGTGAGGCGTATTTAGAGAAAAACCCCGGCGGTCAATTACCAGCACTGGAATTAGATAATGGTATGGTCATCGCAGAAACAATCGTTATTTGTGATTATCTTGAAGAGCTTCATCCCGAGCCAGCACTTATTGGCTCTACACCAGATGAGCGCGCCAAAACGAGAATGTGGACCCGGCGTGTCGAACAAAAAGTTACCGAGAATATGTATGCAGGGTTTCGGTTTTCTGAGGGCCTTAAATTATTTGAAAATAGAATGAGGTGCTTGCCAGAGGCAGCTGATGGTTTTAAAGCAGCTGGCCAGGACGGATTAGCTTGGTTAGATAAGCAGATCGGCAGCAAAGAATTTATTTGTGGAGACAACGTAACAATAGCGGATCTTGTCCTTTATTGCTGTGTCGACTTTGCTTCAGGGGTTGGGCAATCTATGGATGCGACACTCGGCAATTTAACGTCATGGTTCGCGAGAATTGAGAGCCGGCCCAGCGCCGCCGAAAGTTTGCACCCGGCAGCGGAAAAAGTGGGTATGAGAGGATGATTAATTTCCATTTTCAGATGCGCTGGAAATATATCTTTTAATTAAAGTATGTCTAACTTAGATAGAAGACAAACTCTAAGGTTACCGTCAAACTGTCGAACTGAGGATAATTGTAATGGGTTCATATTTGGAAAGTTTGGACCCTAATTCATATAACAAATTAGGTGTCCTGGAAACTTTTGACATAATAGTATTGGGAGGTGGTCCAGCGGGAATTGCTGCTGCAACAACAGCCGCTGAGGCCGGCCACAAGACCCTTCTCATAGAACGGCTAGGATTTTGTGGCGGCGCTGCTGTCTCTGGTATGTCGGGTACCATTTGTGGCCTTTATAATTCTGTCGAAGACCCTCAAGCCGCGCAGCCTCAGCAACTTATTTTTGGTTTCGCAGAACGCATGCGGTCGGCGCTTGATTTACAGGATGGTTTAACAGCCCCTCAAATTTATGGAAAAACTTGGGTCGCTACGCATGATTGTGCAACATATAAAAAAGTTGCTACCGATTTTTTGCTCAATTCAGGTGTTCAAATCCTTTATCACTCGGAGATGATTGATGTACTAGTTCAAAATAATGTCATTGACGGATTGGTTCTTCATACCAAGTCGGGTTTTACCAAAGTCTTGGGGCGGCGTTTTATAGACTGTAGTGGTGACGCTGACATAATTTTTAGAGCAGGATTGATCACTACAAAAGGTAACAACGGTATCATTCAAAATCCGTCCATGATGTTTAAGATAGGTAACGTAAATATAACTAGATATCTGGAGTATTGGGGGGATGATACTATCTCTCCACCAAAAGTAGTCAAGAAACTTGAGGAAAGGCAGGAATTAATCCGCAAAAAAGTATGGCTTTTTCCAACTGTTAATCCAGGAGAGGTTTTGGTCAATGGCACAAAAATAACCGGTTTTGACGGACGAGCACTTGATGTTACTGATCCGCTAGATCATTCAGAGGCGGAGCAATTCTCTATCTACCAGGCAAAAGCGTTTTTTAACTTTTTAAAAGAAGAAATTCCAGGTTGTGAGAATGCGTATTTCATTGACTACGCTCAAGAGGTGGGTGTTCGACAAACGCGTTCCATCACTGGTGTCAAAAGGCTTACAAACGAAGATGTTGTGAATGGCACAAAACTAAAGGACACAATTGCCCGGTCAAGTTGGCCAATTGAATTACATTATGGGTCTAAACCCAAAACGGAGTGGTTAATTGACGACTATTATGATATCCCGTTTGGCGCCTTGGTACCCTCTAGCGGTAAAAATGTAATCGTCGCTGGTCGTTGTTTGAGTGCAGAGCATGAAGCTCTTGCAAGTTGTCGTGTTACCGCACAGTGTTTTGAATATGGTCGCGCAGCCGCTATGGCAACTGATTTGTCATTGAAGTTTGATCTAAACTATCAAGATATAGATGGCATGGAGATTACGTCACTCATGAATGAAAATTATTACGGACAGAAAAACCCTGTTTTTTAAACAAGGCATATAGATGAACCTTTACTTTTGAATTTGGTCCGTTTCTGAATCCGGTCTAGAGTACTTAGCTAGGGGGTAAAGAGATGAAGAGGATCTCGGTGGCTGGCATTGAACTCGATATAGATATTCGGGGTAATGGTCCCCCCATGCTCTATCTGCATCCCGAGCATTACGCCCACCTCCATGAACCATTCATAAATAAATTAGCAGAACACTGGAGAGTATTTGTGCCGCGTCACCCCGGTTTCGACGGACGTTGGCCTCCTTCACAATTCCAAAATGTTGGTGATCTGTCATATCTTTATTTGGATTTACTGGATCAATTAGATTTGGTTGAAGTCACATTGCTTGGTGCTTCTTTTGGTGGATGGATTAGTCTTGAAATGGCGGTTCGTAATACAATGCGCCTTAAGTCTTTGGAATTAATAGCACCAATAGGTGTTAAATTGGGTGACAGAGAAAAATTCGATTTCGCAGACCTTTCGGCGTTGCCCGATGACGAAGTAGCCAGCGCTTTATTTTCTGAGACGATTGTTGACTTGGGTAAGTTTAATGAGACGCAATTACTTGGCGTTGCGCAGGACCGCCAGTTCCTGGCTTATTATGGTTGGAAGCCTCATCTCCATAATCCCTCTTTAGCTTATTGGTTGCATCGGATTGATGTACCTATCCGATTAATTTGGGGTCAAAATGATGGGTACGTCAAAAGTGATTATGGTTTACATTTGGCAGAACGACTGCGAGATGCAGAATTTTGTGCAATCCCCGGTGCGGGGCATTACCCACAGATCGAAAAATTAGACGAAACTATTTCCGCTCTTCTAGTTTCGGCTGGAGGATAGAATAATGAAAGTTTGGCATTTTAGCGAGATGGCATATCATCCTGCATGGGAGGAGTTGGGAGACTCACTCCGTAACACAATCCCAAGTAGCGTTTATGACCCCAAGGTTGGGGCTGACCTCTATCATCGTTATCTTGATGAATGGGCGCTGTGTGATGAACTTGGTATTAATATCATGGTTAACGAACATCACACCACAGCAACCTGTGCTACTTCAGTATGTACCATCCCTATGGCTATTTTAGCCCGCGAGACAAAAAAAGTACGCCTACTTTGTTTGGGAATGCCGATTGCTAATCGGATGGATGCGGTTCGGGTGGCAGAAGAGTATGCTATGCTGGATGTAATCTCGCGTGGTCGCCTAGAGATGGGTTTTGTAAAGGGTGCTCCCTTCGAAGTGTGGCCAGCCAACAGTAACCCTGCAACACTGATGGAGCGGTTCTGGGAAGCGCATGATCTAATATTGAAAGCCCTGACTACGCATGATGGGCCATTCAATTGGGAAGGCAAACACTTTCATTATAGACAAGTAAATGTATGGCCTCGGCCTTATCAGTTCCCCCATCCACCAATCTGGATGACCGTTATGAGTCCAGGGTCAGCCGCTGAAGCAGGTTCTCGCGGATATTCCATAGCTTCTTTGAATACAGGATATCTGCGCACGCCAGAAATTTTCGAAGGTTATCGAAAGGCGGCAGCAGATGCTGGGAGAGAAGCACCAACAGAGCGCTTTGGTTATTTGGCAATTGTAGGAGTAGGTGACACGGATGAAGAAGGGAAGCGTCGTGCCGATCAAATTTTGGATTACAGCCGAACAACCCCAAGGGCAGCATCACAATTCTGGTTCCCCCCAGGTTACACGTCTAACGAAATAACAGCCCAGATGTTGCACAATCGTGGCCCAAACATGATCCCACTTCGGAACGGTGGCCAGTTTGAAATGCAGTTTGGGACAGTTGACGAGTTTATCGACGCGGGGGTGGCTTTTGCAGGCACTCCGGACACGGTTTTTGAGCAAATTAAAGAATTCCACCAACATGTTGGCGGTCTTGGCCAGCTACTCATGATGGGACAGGGTGGGCATATCAGTCACGATGATACCGTCGGTAATCTCCGACTCTTTAGTAAAGAGGTATTACCGCGGCTAAGTGATCTCTGATAAAATCATTTACCAATACAAGTGTTCAACTAGATGATTGATGAAGCGAGGGTAAAGTGTTTAGCGTAGGCGATTTTGTATGTTTTTGAGATGGATTATTTCTCTTTGAATTACGTATAGCCTGGGTCTAAAATCCAATTATAAAAGCTAGTCCTTTCTTAGGGGGCTACGTCGGGCATTAAATAATCAAGAGGTCTAGTGATGACATACGAAAGCATGGTCGCAGAAACGATCAAAATCAAAGGGTATAATGGCGATCCTATAAATGCTTACGCAGCCCGTCCAATGGGAGCGGGTCCATTTCCAGGCATAGTGCTGATTCATCATTTACCTGGGTGGGACGAGATCTATCGTGAATTCACTCGCAGGTTTGCTCATCATGGTTACGCGGCTATAAGCCATAATCTGTACGACCGCATCGGTTATGGACCTTCGGACGATGTTGCTGCTAAGGC
Organism: SAR116 cluster bacterium AG-313-A07; assembly: GCA_003284265.1. Taxonomy (GTDB): domain Bacteria; phylum Pseudomonadota; class Alphaproteobacteria; order Thalassobaculales; family Thalassobaculaceae; genus UBA7326. The sequence continues at coordinate 14,951 of QBVV01000031.1, read as the reverse complement.
GCGTGCGCAAGGCGGCGTTTCTGATGACCAGATGGTCGGTGATACAGAAGGTGCGGTTCAGTGGTTGCGCGCTCAGCCATGGAGTAACGAAAAAGTAGGTTTAATCGGAAGTTGCTCTGGTGGACGCCAAGCTTTCCTTTATGCCTGTAAACGCGATAATATCGATTGTGTTGTTGATTTGTGGGGTGGCCGGGTCGTACAAGACGAAGACGATCGTCCGGAAAAACAACCTATTCAACCGATCGATATGACTGCTGACCTGTCGTGCCCTTTACTGGGGATCTTTGGTAATGATGACCGCGCACCAAACGTTGAGCAGGTCAATCAACATGAAGAGCAGTTAAAGAAATATGACAAAGATTATGAGTTTCATCGATATGATAATGCAGGACATGGAATTTGGTATTATTACACGCCGCTCTATAGAGTGGAGCAGGCGATGGATAGTTGGGCAAAGACGTTTAAGTTTTTTGAAAAACATCTTTTGGCGTAGTCGGTATGTGTACTTCCATTGTTGAAATCGTAGACGCGGAAGGTAAGGGAAAGGACGGTAACGCTTGGTTCAAATTAAGCAAAGCGGTTGTCTGCTATGATCATCCGCACCACGCTCTCCTCGACGAAGCCATCACTATTGATTTTATGAATAGTGGAGAAGGACCTGGAACACGTGCCGCAGTTGAATTAACTCTTGCCTCCGCTAAGGCCTTCCAAGGTGCACTTAACCGCGCGATTGAACAGGCTGAGAAAGAATTAGCAGAAATTAGTAGCTAGAGGAGACTATTAACGAAGTATTCCCACTGTCTAAATAACAAAGAAGTGAGATACAGTAATGCTCAAGGGTCCAAAAAAGTCATATTTTCGGAGCTACTTCATTACTATGCTTAACCACAAGTTTTGTTTGAGGGAGCCTAGGATATATTTATAGTAACCATTGCCGTGCCGTCTTTTATATCAGGCATCGTCTTAGACTTTTGGGATGTTTGAGCTACTTAATAAAAAAGAATTTATAAGTGAGGAAAGTCATGACATACACCGTTATTGCCGGTTGCGCCCGCACTGGGCAGTTAGGTATCGGAATTGCCACGTATTCGCTGGCCGTTGGCGGCTACTGCCCCGCTATTCGCGGTGGCTTAGGTGTTGTATCTACTCAGGCCTTCGTAAACCTAAAACTTGGTAATTTAGCACTGCGATTGATGGATCTGGGGTACAGTCCGGACAAAGTAATGTCCGAACTGGCCGAAGATGATCCTGACTTCAGTTACCGACAAGTTGGAATCGTCAATGCGGAAAACGTAATTTCTGTTCATACTGGCAGTAATACACGGCCATGGGCAGGTCACCTGACGGGGGATGATTATATCGTTATGGGTAACGTCCTTGCAGGCGAAGAGGTGGTACAAGCTATGGCTGAGACTTTTAAAAAAAAGGAGCAGTTAGATCTGGATGAGCGTCTACTGGGTACTTTGGAAGCTGGACGGGACGCTGGTGGCCAGGCAACCGCCGACGGCACCCATCTTAACGAACGATCCGCCGCAATCATCATTCACGGTCACAGGGATTTTGGGCATATCGACTTGCGAGTGGATGCCAGTGAGGCAGCCGTGGATGAGTTGCGTCGTGTTCATGGGATCTACAAACCCTTTATCCCCTATTATGAGATGCGCCATCAGCATCCTCAAGACGCACCGGCCCAAGATGTTTGGGAGCAAAATAACTTGTAGACGCTTCTGCTTAGCATTTTTGTCGGCATCATGTTAGTAATACCCGGTATTATTTGATGTAAAATATTAAGCCTTTGAACTAAACCCCGGAGACATCTCAGGATTAAGAATTACGACATTTGACGATGAAGCACAATTGCTACTAACAGCTGTGATCTAAAACCACGTTAGTGTTACTTTGAAGAAGTGTTAATCGCCACATTTCGCGGATGTGGCTTTTGTCGTCAAAACCTGTAGCTGCATGCATTGTGCAACGATTATCCCAAATTACAATATCACCCTCTTGCCAGGTCCACTTGACGGTAAACTCGGGACTGGTCATGAAGGGGAGTAAGTCTCTTAAAATTTTCACACTATCATCTTCTCGGCCTTCTAAATCCCAATAATCTAAATCTGATTGTGAGACTTTTTGTCCCTTGGGAACGATTGCACAGGTAGAACTATTTAGGCCATAAATTGCAGGCTCTCCGCTGATCGGATGAGTGAGTACTAGCGGAACCCGGTTAGGAGGGTTAGCTACTCTTTCCTTCTGATCCAACGTTGGATACCCAGGAGAATAAAGGCTGATTTTTTTGTCGTGATGAGCCAACGAGCAAATAGCTTCGAGCCCTTCTATACATTTACGCTGCTCAGGATCTATTATTTTTAAAGATGATCGAGTATCTGCGAATAGTGTCTCCCCTCCAGAGGGCGGGGCTTTCCGGCAATGAAATACTGATCCTATCGGTGGTTCTTGACGAAATGTTGAGTCTGTGTGCCAGACGGGCCTGCGTGTTTCTGGATTGTAACGAATATCAGAGTCATTACGAAGCGAAGGAACTTTGGAAAAATTAGAATTCTTATTTCCCAGTTCATCGCTTGTATTTCCGATACGAAGTATTGGCAAACCGTCAACTTTTCTGTCTTCTCGTGCAACGAAGTTGTCATGATCAATATCGCCGAAGCAGGCAGCCCAATCCATTAACTCATTTGCCGTTAATTGAGCAAGATCTGTTCCACGTAAACCTACAAGTCCGCCATGATCAGTCCAGAGATCATAGACTTGCTCCTTGAATTCAAAACTTAATAGATTCCTCCTACTCACGCCTTCGATGATGGTACCGAAGTTACCATTCAGACTACTTATTTTATGAGTCATGATTTAAAACCCACCTCGTTGGAGCATTTAATTATTAGAGCAAATAGCTACGGTGACCGCCAATTAGGAAGTAAGTTTAAATATACTTCGATCGATCAGGCTAGGCAAATTCGAATATACTTTTGCTTTTGCCATTTTTTTAACCAAGTTAATGTGCGTTAGCTGTTTTATGTTATTTTTTGCATTTATACTCTTTTTCTCTTTTCGGTGTCATAATAGAAAAAATGAAAAATGTGCGTTATTTAACCCCTTTAAACTCCGTCTAGTTTTTCCAACACCCCGTATCCTTTTTTTTCATGCCTTTTAAGGCAGTCCCAATTGAATGTGTGATTTAATGAAAAAATAGGTATAGCTTGCTCTGTCTTAGAGCCTGGTAACGTGTCAGAATAAGGTATAATAATTTCAATATCTTAGTTAAAATTATTACCTTTCTGGTGATGCGTCAGGACTAAGTAGAGTTATGTCTTCCTCAGAGTACTAGAAAAATCTGCGAGAGTTAAAATATCACTCTCTGTAGTCATTTGTTTTTTTGACATTCTGTTTTTTACCTAATGGCTGTACTTTTTTTGTTTTCGAACTATATCGGTTAATTGATCCGGTTTCACGATGGACGGGTAGGTTTTTGGGGCGTTCGAAAAAAAAGTTTAGGGAAAACGGTCTGGATCGCTCTTGGTATCGAGATCGTCTCAATTTATTTATTTGGCATCTAGACAGTTAGGCATTGCGTTCCCTCGCTTTGTTCATTGTAAATAAGAGGCTTAGAATGCAGTTCCAGTACTTATTGCTTACCCGCTTTATCGTGATTAACACTTTTTTTGGGGCCTTGGTGTTGGCTGCCTTCGGGCAGGGCTGGCTAGATACGATGATATCTGCTCGTTTGGCTGAATTAACTTTGATCATAGTGGCAGTATTCTTTTACGGCCTCGTCGCTTGCGGTTGGAAAATTTGGCGTTTAACGATGGAATCAAATGGGTTAGCAGCGGGGAGCTTGCCCAATGATAACACCCTGACGCGTTATTTGGATCATGTAGAAATTTCAGACTCGCAAAGCAGGGCGCTTCAGGCGGGCACCCTTCGCCTTGAGCTGACTGATCGCATTGTAGCTGTTCGGCATATAGCTAACACTCTCATTTTTCTTGGTTTGATTGGTACCGTCATTGGCTTTATCATTGCGCTCTCAGCGGTTGACCCAAATATTGCTGCTGATGCCGAGAACGTCGCCTCTGTCATCGCCACGCTAATCGATGGAATGTCGGTTGCTCTCAACACCACGCTGGTCGGTGCCACACTTTACCTTTGGTTGACTGTTAACTACCGGGTATTGACAAGTGGTACTGTGAGCTTAATCGCTGAAGTGATCTACACCGGAGAGCGGCGTGCATCAGCTTGATGAACTGGATGAAGATAATTGGGGAACGGTTTTCCGTGATGTAATTCTACTGGCATTGATTGGCTTCGTGGCCATGGTCATTATCATGCTGCCGCATATAAAACCCACTGAAGTGGAGACGCAGGACCATAAGGCCCCCGGTAACGTTATCGTTGAACTGCACTGGCCCAGTAATCAGCCCTTCGATGTCGATCTTTGGGTGAAAGCACCCCGCGAGGCGCCGATCGGATTTTGGAACATGGGTGGCGAGACGTTTAATCTTTTGCGTGACGATCTGGGCTCTGAGGCTGATGTCACTAACGAGAATTACGAGATTAGCTATAGCCGCGGAATTCCTGCCGGTGAATATATTGTTAATGTGCACCAATATGGCCCATTGCCAATTGGTACACGTGTTAATGCCAAAGTAGTCGTCAGTGTTCGGACGCAGTTGGAGGCTGCTCGACAGATCCTCACCACAGATGTGGAACTGTCTCGCCAAGGGCAGGAGAAAACGGCTTTTCGGTTTCGCCTAGATCAGGAAGGGTCCCTCGTGCCGGATAGCGTCAACAAGCTCAGCCGGCGCTTAGTAACTGAGGAGTAACGCCATGGATATTTTGTTTTTTATGTTTTTGGCTGCTGGCGCCACCGCCGTTGGATTGGCTATGCTGGCGATTTGCGCGCCTCGCCCAACTCGGGTGCGTGTTATTGCCAGCTGTGTTGTGGTTTTATTCCTGCCGACGGTTTATTTCCAATTCACTGAGTTGCTCTCCAAGCCAAAACCAATTGCGTTTGAATGGTACGAGCGTGAGCGTGCCAAAGTGGAGGTTTTAGCAGTAAGCTTGCATGAAGGGGAGGCGATTTATCTGTGGGTTCGGTTTCCTGATAGCCGTGAGCCGCGCGCCTATGTTGCGCCATGGAATGTGAAAGTAGCAGAGAAATTTGAAAAGGTTTTAGAAGAAGCTGTTAAACAGGATGGCAAAGTGGAAATGCGGGACCCATTTTCTAAGCGCAGCTTGCAGGATTGGGGCGATCTATCAGTGGAAATTATCCCGCCTCCAGTACCACCGATGAAACTACCGCAAATTCCTCCACCGGTGAGGAAAATCTAGTTTTCGATCAAGGCGATGCTGAGCATGTTTCTCGCTAGGAATCGATACTCGAGTTGGGACGTCGTATTTACTTTTGCAAGTTGAAACGGCTAAAAAAGCAATGCTAGTTCAATCAATGAGATGAAATCTGTACCGTTTTGGTGAGATATCAGTACTACATAAAACTACGTCTTGGTAGTAGATGACTGCTTAGCCGTATCTACTGATACAATCTTGTCTCCTAATCAAGAGTTATTTATTAAGCTTAATTGTTGCTGATCTCAAAAGATCTATTGTATTTAGGCATTGGTTATCCAAATGTCATAGACAAAACATTTCAATATTTTACATGTTGTGCCAGCTAGAATTTTGTTTGTCTATTAAAACCACTGGAAAATTATAGAGGTTACTTTACCCCTAACAGCTTGCAAATTGGGTTGTTATCAAATAGCGGCATTTTTGCTCCTATTTATTTTTGCAGTGATGACGAGCATTCTAATCTACCGACTGAACAACACTATCCATTTGGGTTTACAGTTTTCTTAAATAATAGTTTATTGGAAATGTCTTAATCAAACCATTCCAATGTATCAGCAATCGATCGGTCATATCCAGTTGAGGCTTGCAAAAGTTGCTTGGTATATGGATGTTCTGGAGTTTTCTGCCGGAGATGTTCCACGTCGAGTTCTTCCACAATTTTTCCTGCATTCATGATAGCCAATCTGTCACACATGTGAGCTACCACCGATAAATTGTGGCTTACTAAAATATAAGTTAAATTATGGGCTGCTCGCATGCCTTGAAGTAAGTTCAGAATTTCTGCCTGCACAGAGACATCCAATGCCGAAGTCGGCTCGTCAAGTAACAAAATAGAAGGACTTATAATAATAGCTCGAGCTATGGAAATGCGTTGTCGTTGTCCACCCGAAAGTTGATGGGGAAAACGGAACCGATAATCAGATCCCAAACCTACCTCTTTTAAAACTTGATTGATACGTCGTTCACGATCCGAAAATTTATGTATAATCAGGGGCTCGTTAAGGATGTCGTTAACTGTGTGCCGTGGATGCAACGAGCCGTAGGGATCCTGAAACACCATTTGTAGCCCCCTATAAAAGTCGATGGATCGTTTGCGACTAAGAATGACATCCTTAACTCTAAGTTCGCCACTCCAATCTTTATTTAATCCAGCGAGTGCCCGTAAAATTGTAGATTTTCCGGAACCTGACTCGCCGACTATACCGTAGCTTTCACCTTGCTTAACCGAAAATGAAACTTTCTGTACCGCGTGTACCGCGCTGGCTCCCATACCAAATGTGATCGAAAGGTCACGAGCATCGATCATGGTATATTATATCCACCTTCAAGCCATTTGGGGTCCCTAGTAAGTACGGCTAATTCTCCTTGACGTTCCAAGGATGGCAGACAATTCAACAGTCCACGGGTGTATGGATGCTTTGCATTATTTAAATCAGAAGCATTGAGACTTTCAAGTATTTGTCCTCCATACATCACCAGAACCCTATCGCAAAACGACGATACCAAATTCAAGTCATGGCTAATTAGAATCAGTCCCATTCCTTGTTCTCGCACCATATCATCAAGTATGGAAAGAATTTGAAGCTGCACTGTGACGTCCAGAGCAGAAGTCGGTTCATCCGCAATCAATATGTCTGGCTCGGGAATGAGCATCATTGCAATCATTATTCGCTGTCCCATACCTCCAGAAACTTCATGCGGGAAAAGATTGTATACTTTGTCCGCCTCTCGTATTTTTACCCGATTTAGCATTTCAATTGTCCGGTCTTTCGCTTGCCTTCTACTAGCCCTAGTGTGAACACGAAAAGCTTCCGCGATCTGTTCGCCTACCCGCATAACCGGATTGAGAGAATAGCGTGGATCTTGCATGATCATGGAAATTCGAGCACCTCTGATCTTTCGCATGTCTCGTTCCGTCATCCTAGATAAGTCCGCACCGTCAAATAAAATATGATTTGCCGAAACGCTACCATTTTTCGAGGTTAACCCTAATATCGCCCGCCCTGTTTGAGATTTTCCTGACCCAGATTCACCCACTATCCCCAGTCTCTCTTTCCCTAGTGTAAAAGATATCTCTCGGACCGCATCAACTACACCCTTTGGGGTTTCGAATGAAACCGAAAGTTTTTCCACGTTTAATAGATACTGCATCCCCTTTAACCTTCACCAGACCTTGGATCGAGGACATCTCGAAGTCCATCTCCCAATAGATTAAAACCCATACTTACTATTAAAATAGCTATTCCTGGAATCGTAGGGACCCACCATTGATCTAACAAATATTGTCTTCCAGAAGAGATCATAGCACCCCATTCTGGCATTGGAGGTTGAGCCCCTAGTCCCAAAAAACCCAGAGCTGCAGCCGTTAAAATTATGCCGGCCATGTCTAATGTAAGACGAACAATAACAGACGATAAACACAAGGGAGTTATATGGTGCAGTAAAATTCTCGTAGTAGAAGCCCCTTGAACGCGTGCGGCCAAAATATGTTCAGAATTTCTAATTGTCAGTGTTTCCGCACGCGCTATCCTGGCAAATGGAGACCAGGCCGTCAGTGCTATGGCAAGCACAGCATTATCGAGTCCTGGCCCCAAAGCAGCTACAAAAGCAAGGGCTAAGATTAATCTTGGAAATGCTAGAAAAATATCTGTCACCCGCATCAAAATAGTGTCTACCCAACCGCCTATGTAACCTGCAACGGTTCCAATCAATAGGCCGATTGGCAAAACAATTATCGCCACAAGGATCACGATATAAAGAGTGATCTGGGATCCCCAAACAATCCTATCAAAAATGTCTCTTCCAAGTTCGTCCGTTCCAAGCCAATGATTAGCACTTGGAGCTAAAAGACGGTTTTGGAGTTCCTGCGACGTCCCATCCCCCGAAGTAATGAGTGGTGCGAACATCGCTAGAATTAAAAGAGATAAAATTATATACAATCCAGTCATCGCAATTGGATTTTTGGAAAAACTCAACCAAGCAATATAAACTCTTTGAAATCTCGCGTGCCAAACGGATTGAGGAGTAGCTATTGTCAACCAATATCTATATTTCGAAAAAATGTTTTTAGTGGAGAGTTGTGGCATCAATCTCCCCTTGCCCGCGGGTCTGCTAATTTATATAAAGCGTCAGATAGTATGTTGATTCCAACGAAACATATTCCCACGACCACAGTTCCTCCTATAACGGCATTCATGTCGGCGTTAAAAAGGGAGGTCGTAATATATTGCCCAATTCCAGGCCATGAAAATATAGTTTCGGTAAGGACAGACCCTTCCAGTAATGACGCATAGGTTAACCCTATGATGGTAATCAGTTGGACAAGAACGTTTCGAAAAGCATGCCCCCAAATTACGGAAGATTCTTTAAGACCTTTTACCCGAGCTGTGAGAACGTACTCCTGGTTTAGTTGATCAAGCATAAAACTTCTAGTCATTCTCGCTATATACGCAAGTGCGAACGTAGCGAGAATAGTAGATGGCAGTATTAAATGGTCTACCGCATTCCAAAACACCTCCCACTCTTCTTGCAAAGCAGAATCAATTAAAATAATCCCCGTGACTGGGTTCACAACGCCATCGTAAAACACCTCTATCCGCCCAGGTCCTGGAAGAACATCGAGCCAACCATAAAAAATAAGGAGCGCAACCATACCCAACCAAAATATTGGAACAGAATAACCAAATAACCCTATCACCCTAACAAGATGGTCAAACCACTGCCCTTGATAAACGGCCGCGCCCACCCCCATAGGTACACCAATAAATACACCAATCAATGTAGCAATCGTTGCAAGTTCAAGAGTGGCCGGAAAAAATCGAATCAGGTCATCCAAGACATCACGGGCCGTCATAATCGATTTCCCAAAGTCGCCTTGAACTACATTGGATATGTATATTAAATATTGTTGAATCAGAGGCTTATCAAGCCCCATTTGAAGGTACATTGCATCGTAAACTTCACGAGAAGCTCTATCCCCGACAATTGCCAGGACTGGATCAGCCGGCATCACTCTTCCAATTATAAAAGTGATGGCGGTTAAACCTATAAATGTCAAGATTAACGAACTGAAAAGTCTAAACAATTGGCCGACAATAGGTGGAGGGAAAGATTTATTAACCATTCCCTCCAAACCCAATGGTGTTTTTAGCCCCACAAGTTAACCTACAAGGCTTTATTTTGAAACTAAGCGGTAGAAAACTAAATCGAAGTTTGCTCCACTTACAAAGCCTTTCACACGGTCTTGGCGAACCAATTGTTCACTACTTTGGAACATAAATGTAAACGGCGCTGTTTGTTGAAATTGCCTCTGTAAATCAAGATACATTTGCTCACGTTTAACAAGATCCAACTCCCTTGCGGCTGCTTCAGTGAGAGCTGTTATTCCTTTATCATCCCAGGAAGTTCTCCACGCAGGTTTTCCAGTTAGTTTTGCTTCTTGTCTGTTATCTGGGTTATGAGCAAACGCATCAGCATTCGAATGTGGATCAACGTAGTCCGGGGACCAGCGTGCTATAATTAACTCGTGTTTACGCGCACGATATTTGGGCCACAACGTTTTACCCTCTGACAAAATAATTTCCGCTTCAACTCCAATTTTCGATAGCGATTGCTGAACCGATTGAGCTATTTCAGGAAAAGGAGCAGTTGTAAGGGTGTCAATAACGATCTTAAATCCTTTTCCGTGCCCGGCTTTTGAAACCAAAGACTTGGCTTTTGTCAAATCTTGTTTAAAGGGATTGTTTTCCAATGATGCCCATAGTCCACCGGGCCAGAAGGACTGGTGTACTTTATATTGGCCAGCAAGAAAGGAATTGGCCATTCCCTCATAATCAACGACATAGCGAATAGCTTTACGAACATCAGCATTTCCCAGAATAGGATGAGTGTTATTAGTGGCCATATAGACAGAACCCGCTTTTGCATTGTTGTCTATGACGATGCCTTTTTTGCCTTTCAGGCCTTTTATTTGATCAGGAGTAAGATTACGGGCCATGTCCACGTCGCCTTTTTCAACAAGCAGGCGTTGGGCTGCGGGTTCAGCTACATGTCGAAGAATGACACGCTTCATTTTCGGTTTTCCATGGCGATGCTCAGGATTCGCTTCGAGCACAACCAATTCATTAGCTTTCCAGGTTTTCAAAGAAAAAGGGCCGGAACCGGCACTATTAGTTTTTAGCCATTCGTATCCCATATCGCCATTTTTCTCATGGCTCATAACAACTTTCTTGTCCACGACAGAACCAACACCTGCCGACAGAGCGTTCAAAAGTAACCCCGCTGAAAAATCACTGTTATTTGTGACTGACACAGTCATAGGACCAGTAGCTTTAATTAATTTATCCACATTGTCTTTATCCCAACCAAACTGAGTAAGGATGAATGATGGCGTTTTTTTCAAGTGAACCACACGACGAAGCGAAAATTCAACATCTGATGCAGTTACTGGATTTCCGGAATGGAATTTTTGACCCGAGCGTATTTTAAATGTAACCGTTTTTCCGTTGCCACTTATTTTATAACTTTCGGCTACGCCTCCCACCAGTTTAGTCAAGTCTTCGGCTTCAAACATCATTACGCGATCATAAATGTTACAGATAACTTCACCTCCAGTAAGTTCGAAAACTTCTGCTGGGTCCAAAGTAATTAAGTCGCTTATACTTTTTGCCATTACCAATGTATTTGACGGTGTTTTGGCATAGGCTACCGAACTTATACAAAGAAAAGTAAGTCCAACGAGCGCCAAAACGCTATATACGCCTCGTTTTATAAGTTTCATTTTTCCCTCCCAATTTATCGTTAATTTTCGGAAAACAAACTAATGCGTGAATTATTTATATTAATAAGCTAAGAACAATTTTGGGATAAGATCAACTTTTAATAAATTAGAAGTTATAGTATCTGCTTCAGATAGCAGTGGCTATCTGACAATACGAGAAAATTTTCGAGATAGAATGAAACCCTCTCCCAGCATTAATTTGTTGCCGCAACACTCTGGCCTCTGCTTCTGTGTTGGCAAACTTCCTTATGTTGTCCTTTTGCAAATCTGGACAGTAATAGCGGAAGTAAAACTGTTTTTTCCCGAGATTTATAATCGACTTAATTGCAGTAAGTTGCTTAGTTTTAATTTTCTGTTTTGACATTTACCTTTTCCTTTTCTACTGACACACCAGAAAAAATGGAAACAGCGGGCGTAGCGTAACCCCTTGTAACTCCTTGTAGTTTTGCAAACACCCTGTAACCCTTTGTTTCCCGTGCCTTTTTTAACGGAATTTCAACTAAATGCTTGATTTCATTGCAAAAACAGGTGTAGTTTGGTTCCTGTCGGAGCGTGGCGCAGCCTGGTAGCGCGCTACACTGGGGGTGTAGAGGTCGTGGGTTCGAGTCCCGCCGCTCCGACCATAAAAATGTAGCTAATCGATTTTTACCTGGACGTATAAGCAATGGCAGATACCAATTTTCGGTTAGCTCAGATTTTTTCTAATACGGGACATGCTTTTTCCCATCTTTTTATGTTGATCTATCCAACGGTTGTTATCGCATTGGAAGCGGAATTTTCATCTCCGTATCATCAATTAATTGGGTTAATCTTAATTGGAAATATTTTATTTGGGGCTGCTGCTTTACCTGCGGGCTATCTGGGAGATAAGTGGGGCGCCGTAAGACTCATGATTTTATTCTTCGTGGGAACGGGTGTTGGATCAATTTTAGTTGGCCTTGCCGAAACAGAAATACAACTCGCCTCCGGCTTTGCAATAGTTGGTTTATTTGGCGCAATTTATCACCCTGTCGGAATAGCGTGGGTCGCTCGACGGGTTGCAAATAGGGGAAAGGCATTAGGTTTAAATGGTGTCTTTGGCAGTGTAGGGGTTGGTTTAGCTCCCATTTTAGCAGCAGGTCTTACAGACTTTTGGTCTTGGAGAGCTGCTTTTATTTTGCCGGGAATAGTGAGTGTCTTTCTTGGCTGTATTTTGGCTCTAATGTATTTAAGAGGTTCAATAACCGACGGCGAGACCATTAATAGAGAAGAGGTTCCAGAAGCTGATACAAGCGATATGAAAAAAGGCATACTTTTGTTGCTTATAACGGTGGCTTGCACGGGATTAATTTATCAGGCGACATCGTTTGCATTACCTAAATTAATTGAATTAAGGTTATCTGATGTTTTAGGAGAGGGACTTATTGGGGTAGGAGCTGTCGTTTCAATCATTTACTTTATTTCTGGGGGAGCTCAACTTGTTGGAGGCTGGCTTGCGGATCGATTTAATTTAACTAGAGTTTATTTGGTCTGCTGGTTATTGCAAGTTCCCTTGCTCGTTTTAGCAGCTTCAATTAATAGCAGCCTTTTGATCGTGATATTAGGAGTAATGGTTGTTAGTAATACAATCGGTTCGCCAGCAGAGAATAGTTTATTTGCTAAATACTCTCCGCCCAAGTGGCGATCAACGGCTTTTGGAATCAAATTTGTTTTGGCGTTGGGGGTTGCTGCGGTTTCAATTCCCTTAATTTCATGGATTTTCGAGGCCACGGCAGAGTTTTTTTGGTTGTTTGTCATTTTATCAGGAATTGCTCTAATCGCGGTAGTCACGGCATTATGTTTGCCTTCTGAAAATAGGTATACACCCCTTGAGGGTGAAGAAATGATACTATCATCTGATTCTGATTAAGAATTAGATGCAAACTCTACCGCTTGCTGAGCTGCTCTAAACAATGCGCGGGCTTTATTGATGGACTCTTGGTATTCACTTTCAGGATCACTATCTGCCACGACACCGCCTCCTGCCTGAACATACATTTGGTTGTCTTTCACAAGAGCTGTTCTAAGAGCTATACAAGTGTCCATGGTTCCATTTGCCGAGATATACCCAACAGCACCGGCATATACTCCACGCCTTGATTTTTCCAATTCATCAATTATTTCCATTGCCCTTATTTTTGGTGCTCCTGAGACCGTCCCTGCAGGAAAGCCTGCCGCTAATGCATCAAGGGCATCGTACTCCTGGGATATCTCACCTTCAACATGGCTCGCTATATGCATAACGTGTGAATAATATTCTATTTCAAACTGCTCCACGACTTTTACAGTCCCAGTCTTACTTACTCGTCCGACATCATTCCTGCCTAAATCCAAAAGCATAAGGTGCTCGGCGCGTTCTTTTGGGTCTTCCAGAAGTTCCTTTGCTAGGGCTTTATCTTCATCTGTATCTTTTCCTCTAGGTCTTGTTCCTGCTAAAGGTCTGAGAGTGATAGTATTATCTCGCAGGGTTACTAAAATTTCAGGACTTGAACCAACGATTGAAAACTCTCCAAAATCAAAAAAGAACAAGTATGGAGAAGGGTTTAGACGTCTTAATGATCGGTACAATGACATCGGGGGTAAATTAAAAGGAATCGAAAATCGTTGTGATGGCACGACCTGAAATATATCACCCGCACTTATGTAATCCTTAGCTTTATGAACCATATTGTGGAATTCGTCTTTAGTCGTATTGGATTCGGGGGCATTTATGTTTGCATGATCTGAAGATCTCTCACGACGATAGGGTAGGCTTCTTTGGAAATCAGTTGTCGCATCACTTAGTCTTGTCATGGCTGCCTCGTATGCAGACGCGGCTGATACGCCCTCAACAGGCCATATAGGGGTGACGATAGTGACAATATCTTTTAATCTGTCAAAGATACAAATAAGCGATGGTCTTAAAAATAACCCATCTGGTACCATCAAATCATCGGGGTTGTTATCGGGAATATCTTCGTTTAAGCGAACTGAGTCATATCCCATATAACCAAAGAGTCCGGATGCCATTGGTGGAAGCTCCTCTGGGAGTTCAATTCGAGATTCCGCTACTAAGGCTCTTAGTGATTGCAAAGGCTCCTCGGGACATGTTTCAAATTCATTTGTATTGATCCTGGCTTTGCGATTAATTTGAGCTATTTTCTTTTTGAATTTCCATATTATATCCGGATTCATTCCAATAATAGAAAACCTCCCGCGAACTTTTCCTCCCTCGACGGATTCTAAAAGAAATGAGTTTGATCTGCCATCGGCCAATTTAAGCATTGCGGAAACTGGGGTTTCCAGATCGGCGATTAAAGTTGTCCAGGCGACTTGAGGTTTACCAGCCAGGTAGAGATCAGAGATGGTTTTTTTCGAGGGATGACTGGTCATTCTTGAGCCACTATTAGTTGATCGATAAAGGGGCGATTGATTTCAATATTATACTTTGTTTTTAGAGATTGGAGTGTTGTCTCTATATAATCCTCTTGCATGGACGCCTGAATTTCCTGTTTTATCGATGTCCATTCCTCACTTTTTCTATCAATGGGGGCATTTTTTATATCATTTAATTCAATGACGGCCACTTTTGTTGATCCGTCCACTACACCCACATCTCCAGCAGATAGCTCGAATGCAATACTTGCAAACTCTGCAGGATATAAGGTCATATCTAAACCATCGGCTGATCGAGTAAATAGGTCTGTTTTGTTAACTTTGTACCCGGAGGCGGTAGCGGCATTTTTTAATCCTATTCCTCCTTTACTTGAATCAGCTAAAGATTTTGCTTTGTCCATGATAATTTGTTGTTGTTGCG
>QBVV01000030.1 GCA_003284265.1 SAR116 cluster bacterium AG-313-A07 | reverse complement strand
ATCCGCATCGCAACGCTTGGCCATGGCGCATCTGGCTGATCAGCTCTCGTTTTGGTAGGACCTGGGGCGACAGCATTCACCAGAATGTTATGTTCAGCCAATTCTATAGCCATTGTCTGAGTTAGGTTTATTATTCCAGCCTTACTGGCACCATATGCCGCTCTCCCTCGACCACCAAATATACCAGAGTTGGAGGCTACATTCACTATTCGCCCACCCCGCGAACCAGCGATCATATATCTTGCCGCAACCTGTGAACAGCGAAACACGCCACCAAGATTAGTGTTAAGCAGATTGTCCCAGAAGTTCTCTTCCATTTCCATGAATGGGGCACGGTCCATTATCCCTGCGTTACAAATAAGAATATCTAAAGAGCCAAGGCGTTCATGGGATGATTCAATCATGTTCTCCACTGAATTTCGATCAGAAACATCCACACCAACACTAATTATTTGTGATCCATTTTGAATATTACTCGCGAGTTCAGCGGCTTGTTTTTCATCTTTATCCGCAACCGCTACAGCTATACCATCACGGGCCAACCGTTCTACGATTGCCTTTCCGATACCACTTGCGCCTCCAGTAACAATCGCTGTTCTAGTGCTAGTTTTCATTTCCATCTCCAATATCTTTAAGTACCAACCACAAAAGGACTTGTAGCATTAGATTGTAAACTATCTATAATATTATGACTGGAAATTTCCGTGTGCGATTACATGCAGTCGTTTATGGTAAATCTAAAAACTTTTTAAAATAGATGGGTCTCAGGAGAGTTTTCAATGGCATTAGTAAAAGAACTTTTTAAACCAGGTAATTTGGTCACAGCACCTGGCATTTTTGACGGTATATCAGCGCGTATGGCTGATCCATTTGGGTTTGAATTATTATATATGACTGGTTATGGGACAGTAGCTTCATATCTTGGCGTTCCAGATGCGGGAATTGCCAGTTATGCTGATATGGTTGGCCGTGTTCAAATGATTGCTAGCGTTATTAAAACTCCCTTTATTGCCGATGGTGATACTGGTTATGGCGGTCTTTTGAATATGCACCATACAGTTAAAGGATATGAAGCAGCCGGGGCAGCAGGAATTCAAATTGAGGATCAAGAATTTCCAAAAAAATGTGGTCATACCCCGGGCCGAAAAGTTATTCCTCTGGAGGACATGGTTCAAAAAATTGAAGTTGCAGTTGAAGCTAGAGAGTCTGATAATTTCTTAATTGTTGCAAGGACAGATGCTAGAACAAGTTATGGCCTTGATGAAGCCTTACGAAGAGGCGAAGGTTTCGCTAAAGCTGGAGCGGATATTTTATTCATAGAATCACCTGAATCGCATGAGGAAATGGAGAAAATTTGCTCAAGTTTTGATACGCCATTATTAGTGAACGTGGTAGATGGAGGTAGCACACCTGTCCTTTCAAAGCAGGACTATATAGATCTTGGTTATCAAATAGCGATATATCCCGGAACTGGTTTTATGGCGACTGCACAAGCTTTGCACTCCGTTTATGGAACAATAAAAGAAACAGGCTCATCCGTTGATGTCGAAGTCCCATTGAGAGATTTTATGACATTTTCGGAAGAGATGGGGTTCAAAGAAGTTTGGGACTTTGACAAAAAACACGCGAGATCTTAGTTAGACTGACCAAATTTGCTCAAGCTTTTAAAAAGGTAATACATTGACAAATTATATTGAAACTTATCGCGGCGATGTTTCCCCTTGGGAAGTAGATTCGACTGAACATTTTACTGTAGCTTACTATTATGAAAAATTTGAGGCAGCCACTTGGCGCTTTTTGAAGCATGCTGGAGTGAATCCAAACGCTTGCAGAACGACCGAAGCATTAACTCACTATAAAGCTGAACTCCGAAATAGAGATATTTATAGAATTGAAAGTGCTTGCATTCAAAACGGCGATCATTCCCGAATAGCTCATAAATTATTCAATGCTGAAAGTGGTGAGTTGTGCACAACGATGCAACAGAATATTACCGGTGTTTCTCTCGATATTCCTACAGAGAGATGGGATGGAGATATTAAAGAAGATAGAGCCATACCAGCGAGTAAAGCTAAATGGTTACCAACTTCGCAAGACGTAACCCGTCCAGAAGAGACGGATTGGTCGGGCAATTTATCCTTACCAGGATTTATACATCGCTATTCAACAGCTAACAGCTTTATTCTAGCTGCCTTTGGACTTACCTCTGAATATCTCACGAAATCCCGAATTGGCCTGTCTACTTTCGAATTTCAACTCAAATTTGAGAAAACAGTATCACCGGGAACGATGATAGATATTGAAAGTTGCATTGCACATTTAGGAGGATCTTCAATTCGTCTTTTTCATAAAATGATAAACGCAGAAACTAAAGAGGAAATATCGAGCCTCAGCCAATTTGGCGTTCACTTAGATCTCGATCTACGACGGCCTTCAAAAATTCCAGACGAACTTAGAGAGAGAGCCAAAGCATTTCTTTAAACGCAGACTACTAAGTGTATTTGATTCAGAAAACAGGGGCAAGCTTATGCGCGCTGCCGTATTAACAGCAAAACAATCAATCAAAACGGTTGATCAAACTACAAGGTCTCTTTTCGATACTGAAGTCAAAGTTCGAATTCATGCGGGAGGAATTTGTGGATCGGATTTACATTACTTTCATCACTACAAGATGGGAGATTTCCCTGTACTAGAACCCTTCATACTCGGACACGAGGCAGCGGGGATAGTCGAGGAAATTGGACCTGACGTAGATAGTATTAATGTCGGAGACAAAGTAGTCATCAACCCTAGCCAGCCATGCCGCACTTGTGAATATTGTATAAAAGGACGGGAACTTCTCTGTAATGATATGAAGTTCCTGGGAAGTTCACGAAAATTTCCACATATCCAAGGAATGTTTTCGGAGATCTTCATCACAGATCAAAAACAATGTTTTAGAGTGCCAAGTGAGCTATCCTTAAATGTTGCAGCCTTCGCAGAACCTCTGGCTGTGGCCTTACATGCAATTAATCAGGCAGGATCCCTTCTTGGCGCCGACGTTTTAATTAGTGGATCAGGACCAATTGGGGCTTTGGTTCTATTGGCCGCAAAATTAGCCGGAGCCAGATCCGTTACAATGACAGATATACGCGATGCTCCCTTGTCGGTAGTCAGTGAACTTGGCGCTGATAAAACTTTTAACGTTAACTCTGGAGCTTCCATATTAACTGATGAAGGTAATCCCAGAGGTAATTTCGATATTGCTTTTGATGCATCTGGAAGCCTTCAGGCAGTGCTAGCAGCTATAAATAATATACGGCCTGGCGGCACTCTAATTCAGATAGGAACGTTTGCAGAAGCTAATATTTTGCTCCCTTCTGATCAACTTATGATAAAAGAAATCATAATGAAAAGCTCGTTCCGGTTCGACAAAGAATTCGCCTGGGCTGTCGACTACCTTGCAAAAAATAGGATTGACGTAATGCCACTTCTTACGCACACATTTCCCATGGAAGATGCTAATGAAGCATTCTTGACTGCTTCGGATAGGGAAAACGCGATGAAAGTTCAACTAAGCTTCTAAACGAATTCAAAACTCTCTTTCAACACAAAAATCAACTACCTCAGTCAACGCATTTTTGGGTTCACCATCCGAAAAGAGACCAAGTGCATCCCGCGCAATAGCTGCGTAATGACGGGCCCTAGATATCGTGTCATCGAGTGCGCCATATTTCAATATCAGTTCCTGAGCCTTTTCCAAATCTCCCGGTTCTTGATCTAATTCCTCTAATGTTCGTTTCCAAAATTTTCGATCTACTTCAGTCCCCCGTCTAAAAGCTAATATCACTGGAAGCGTTATTTTTCCTTCACTAAAATCATCACCAACCGTTTTGCCCAACTCCGCTTGTCGCGCAGAATAATCGAGAGCATCGTCGACAAGTTGAAAGGCTATACCCAAATTAGTTCCAAAAGAAGTTAATGCGTCTTCTTCATCTTTTGGACGATCTGCGACGACCGCTCCTATACGTGCTGCGGCAGAGAATAATTCTGCAGTTTTAGACTGTATCACCTCTAAGTATGCCGTTTCGCTGGTTGTAGTATCATTCGTCGTTATCAACTGTTGCACCTCACCTTCCGCAATAATTGCCGAGGCACCAGATAATATTTTAAGCACATGTAATGATCCGTCCATCACCATCAATTGAAATGAACGACTGAATAGAAAATCTCCAACTAAAACACTCGCTTGATTACCCCAGACTGTATTTGCAGTCTCCTGTCCTCTCCGAAGTTCACTTTCGTCAACGACATCATCGTGCAACAAGGTAGCGGTATGAATAAATTCAACGCACGCCGCCAATTTGACATGCCTATCCCCGGAATATCCACAAAGCGCTGCCGCTCCTAAAGTGAGCATTGGCCGCAATCTTTTCCCCCCTGCGGCAATCAAGTGGCCCGCGAGTTGAGGGATCAAATGAACAGGACTTTGCATATGCTCCAAGATAGTGGAATTAACTCGATCCAAATCTGTTCTAACCAGCTTCATTAAAGGATCTAATGATGGTTTCTTAATTGAATTGTCTAATTTTTTAAATTCAACCACACTTGCCACGTGCCAACTCCACTCAACTTGACTAAGTTCTCCTTAGGAGGATAGGAATGCTTTCTATACGATCAAGTCCAACAATGAAACCGTTAAGCATTATAAGAGTATGAAAATCTATATCTTAAGAGGATAGAAGGATTGAAAGAGCTGTTGAGAAGTAACAACCTTGTAGAAATTTCCTATGTAACGAGCATGTTGAAATCCGAAGGCATAGAAGTGCATATTTTAGATAATAATATGAGCATAATAGAGGGAAGTGGCATGGCCATCCCGCGTCGCCTAATGGTCAGTGAAACTGACTTTATTCTTGCTAAAAATCTTCTTGAGGAAGCAAGTGAATAACCCAAAGCAAAACAAACCACACCTGACCCAAGACCTGTTGCTGGGAGGAAAAGTTATATTGTGGCAATCTATTGATGGTTATCGCGCAGGAATTGATGCTGTCTTGCTGGCTACTTCTACAAAACCAAAAACAAATCAAAAAATTTTAGATTTGGGTTGCGGAGCTGGCGCTGTTTCTCTTTGCGTTTTGGCCAACTATCCTGACGTCTTCGTTACTGGATTAGAAATTATGGAAGAAACCGTTGATGTAGCAAAACTAAATGCAAAGGAGAATAACGTTAAAGTAAATTTTTGCCCGATCCTTGGATCTATCGCGGATATGCCTTCCAAAATTAAAAAAAATTCTTTCGATTTAGTGCTTTCAAACCCGCCATTTGCAGCGAGTGGAACCTCAAATTTTTCATCCAATCTTCGAAAAAAAATCGCTCACGTAGAGAACGGTACAAATATTGAAATGTGGATAAAGGTAGCCGCTGCGGCTCTAAAACATAAGGGAATAATTTCACTCATTCACAGGGCAGATAGGCTAGACCATTTGCTCTGCGCATTAAGGCCTTATTTTGGAGAAATAATTATACATCCACTTTGGCCAAAATCGGGACGCAAAGCTAATCGAATTTTAATAAAAGCAAAGAAAGGAAGCAAAGCACCCACCGTATTGACAGCAGGGACCATAATACATACGGATAACGGCTCTTATACTCCAGAGATAGAGTCTGTTCTTCGCGGTAGATCACTATTAACCATGGAATGACCTATATTCTTCCATCGTAACTACCACGAGGGACCTTACAGGCGATAATCGTATAAACATTGGATACCAAAGCGTTTTTAATAGCTGATTCTAATGCATCTCGATTCTCTACAGTAATACCATGCCCTCCGAGAGCATTCGCCAAAACTGCAAAATCTGTTTCATTCATATCCACACCAGCATTTTTATAATTCATCTCTCTCTGTTTCTTTTCAATTAATGCTAGAGAGGCATCCACAAAAACAACAACGATGACAGGTAATTTTAGATCACGAAGGGTTACCAGTTCCCCAAGAACCATCTCCAATCCACCATCGCCTGTGAATGCTATAACTTGACGTTGTGGAGAGGCTAGTTTTACCCCTGTTGCAATCGGGAGTGCACACCCCATCGTGCAAAGGGCACTTGACTGTAAAGCAGAATGAGGCTCGTAAGTTTCCCAAACTTGGCTCAGCAATATCCTATGTGCCCCAGAGTCCATGGTAACAACCGTGTCACGAGGAGTTGAAGAACGGATTGTTACCGCGATGGCTGCTGGACCCCATGGGTCATTTTGACCGTATAAAGACGCGGTCTCTTTTTTTACTATGGCTGGCTCGTTATTAATCCAAGTTTCACCATTTGAATTATTTTTCGATAGGGCTTCCAATCCCTCAACGATATCGCAGATAAACATGATCGATGATGTATGCATATATGAGTATTCAGGAGAAACAAGAATTTCCACAACATTTTTCTCTGCTGTATTCCAAATACTCCGCCATCCGTTTCGCATTTCAATTGGATCATATCCCACTAATAGAATGAAATCGGCCTCTTCAATCAATGGGATTAATGTTTTATCTCCTAACGGAGATAAACCCGCACCACCAAGACTGAGCGCCTCATCCTCCGATATTATTCCCTTCGCTTTATAGGTTGAAATTACTGGTGTCCCAAATTTTTTGGCAAACTCAGTAACCGACTGGCTGGCATTCTGGTTAACAGCATCGACGCCTACAATCATGAGTGGCCTATCAGCTGCGGATAACCATTCCCGCGCGGTATCAAGATTAATGCCTTTTGCTGGCCTAACTGGTGCAGGAAGAGGCCTATACTCGTTGAGGCTAAATTCATGTAATTGTGCAGACATAGCTATGGGTAAATCCAGATGAACGGGACCTGGACGGCCCTCTGTCGCGATTGCAACTGCTTTATCAATTAACTGCGGAACATAACCATTAGGAACAGTAAAACTCTCTTTACAGATTGGAGAGAAAACTGCTCTATGATCAAAAACTTGATGATTATAGGTTACTGTATCTGCTAGATCTACACATCCAGTTATGACAATCATCGGAACACGATCCTGTAGTGCATTAGCCGTTACGTTGACAGCGTTTGCTGCCCCCGGACCAACCGTTGCAATCAAAACACCAGGCGCACCTGTGATGTGATACACACCCTCAGCCATAAAACCAGCTGCGTTTTCATGCTTTGATAGAATAAAACGTATGCCCGCTTTTTCTAGACCATCGACAAGGGTTAAAACCTCGCCCCCGGGGATGCCAAAGGCAAAACGCACGCCAGCATCGTACAATCGACGCCCAATAATATCGGCCGTCCTGATCGTCTCCGACATTATTAATTTTACTCTGCAGCCTGTAGATCGGCTCTTGCCGCTTCCATTTCAGCTAATTTTGTATAACCGTCCCTAGTTTGTGGAAGTTTGGATTCCAAAATACGCGATGCAACAACGGTTCTAAGGATTTGTGCCGTTCCTCCTCCAATTGTAAACATTCTTGCATCTCGGGCGAGCCTCTCCATTGGATAATTTCTGGAATAACCCCTTGCACCAAAGACCTGTAAAGCATCTGTTGTGACTTTCAATGCCATCTCTGAAGTAAATATCTTTCCCTGAGCAGCTAGTGTTGGATCAGGAAAAGGGCTCCCATTGTGACCTGCGCTCAAAGCAGCTTTATGTAAAAGAGCTCTAGCCGCCTCTAATTGCACAGACATGTCAGCAAGCATCCATTGCAAACCTTGAAACTCAGCTATTGGCCTTCCAAACTGTTCGCGCTCTTTGGAAAAATCCAGCGCATTTCTATAGGCCCCAGCGGCCAGACCAAGGGCGACTGTTCCCGCCCCTACGCGCTGAGAATTATACGCATTCATGAGGTCTGCGAACCCTCGTTTAAAGCCGGATGGCGGCATCAACACCATATCTTCCGAAATCTCTAAATTCTCAAAAATAAGTTCCGTTTCGGGAATTCCTCGCAATCCCATTGTTGGTTCCCTTTTTCCGACTTTCAAACCCTCAGATTCTCCTCGGACTGCCAAAAAACCCCCGATCCCAAGTTCTGAACCTTTCTCATCAAACACCCGGGCAAATATAAGATGGAGACGAGAGACACCACCACCTGTAATCCAATGCTTTTTGCCATTAATGATATACTTATCGCCCCGTTTCTCGGCTCGAGTTGTCATTTGCGATGCGGCACTACCTGCGTCGGGTTCCGTAATACAAATAGCTGGTTTATCCCCATCTAAAACCAAGTCTGCTGCCAAACGTTTCTGGGTTTCTGTACCGTAATGGACCACTGCAGATATTGCCCCCATATTAGCTTCAACAGCAATCCGGCCCGTCGGACCGCAATAGGATGCCATTTCCTCTACAACCAGGTTTGCGTCTAGAAAATTCAGCCCAGGCCCCCCTAGTTCTGTAGGGATTGTCATCCCCATAAAACCTGCCTCCTTAAGAGCCTTTACATTCTCCCAGGGATATTGTTCTGACTTGTCAACCTCAGCTGCATTTTTTGCGATAATACCCGCCGCCAGATCTCGTGCGCGAGCTTTTAAATCCAATTGTTTTGTAGTTAGATCAAAAGACATTATTCAATTCCCAAACGCTTGCATGTACATTACAAAGATATAGATTTAACTTATAAAAAGAATTTAATGTTTATTTCTATTTTAATCTACCCGTTCTCCTTTAAAACAGAAATTTTTTAATTCCAATCCTTTTGACAAGCGGTCCAGATTAGCTGCAACAAAGTCCCATCGCCTGTGAGACATTGCCTGGGTCCATGCTGAGTTATGAGGTGACATTATTATGTTATCAAGTTTATGGAATGGAAATTTAGATGGCCATGGATTAGGGTTCTTCTTACCGGGATATTTATACCAAACATCTATTATACCGCCCCGAATACGCCGAGAAGATAAAGCCTCATATAGAGCCTTTTCGTCAATCACCTCGCCCCTGCCAACATTAGCTATAATGGCATCGGACTTCATCATGGAAAAACAGCGTCTATCAATCATACCTCTAGTCTCTTCACCGCCAGGAGCACAGTTAATTACAAAATCGCTCCTTTGGAGTAATGTATCTATATCCTCAACAGTGCCATACCAATCGACAAGTTCAGGTTCTTTCCTCATAGTCCTTGATACTGCCATAACCGTCATATCGAACGCCTTGCATCTTCGGGCAATCTCTCTTCCAATATGGCCATATCCAATTATTCCAACAGTCGAGCCCCGCAATTCCCTATGATGTGGCCCTTTGTTTATATCACGTCCATTGAATGAGTATTTCTGCATAACAGGATGAGTATCCCTCATCAAACCAGTTTGCCACTCTAACATTCCCGCCATTAAATGTTCCGCTATTGTCGTTTCATGTTCGTGGGTGTTGCAGAGGGTAGCACCGATAGGTAACTCCGCTGGAGTAATCCAATCATACCCCGTGAAGGGTACCTGATACAGCTTGAGTTTTGTTGTCTTTGGGACACCATTTGGGATAGGCCCTCCGACGATTGCATCCATATTCTTCACCATTTCATTAAAGAAATCAGGATCATCACGTACACTCAAAATTTGAACATCCCAGTCTGTTGAAAGCTTTTCAGCTAGTATCTCATTATTATTCATCCCCGTATCACGCATAACCAAAACAGATTTTTTTTGTCCCATATCTCTACCCTCAAGTTCGGATAATTATTCCCGATTACTCTTTACATAACGCAAGCCAAAAGTGCTCTTGTTATCATTGCCAATAAACGGTTAGCTTGTAACCAAGTCAAGGAGAACAATATTGAATATAGAAGACCTTATTAGTTTTGAACACGGTCCCTTGAAGATAGGTGCTGCTGCTACTGCCAATCGAAAGGCTACCGAGACCGCTATTATGATCATGCAGATGGGTGGAAATGCCGTGGATGCCGCTATCTCCGCCGGGCATGTAATGGGCGTCGTAGAACCTTTGGACTGCGGTTTGGCAGCAGGAGGTTTCATGACCATTCATTGCAGTTCTGAAAATAAAACTGAAGTAATTGATTTCCTGGGAACAGCGCCGGCAAGCGCAAAATACGAGCTCTATGCCATAAATGATATAAATGGGGACTACACCATTCGTGTTGAAGGTCAACATAATCAGATTGGATACCGCTCTATTGCTGCACCAGGAACGCTGCGTGGATTTGAAGAGGGCCACAAGAAATACGGCTCTTTACCAATGCATGAACTCATAGCTCCAGCCATTAGTATCGCAAAAGAGGGTTTTCCTGTTTCTTACAAAGGCGCACTTCGAATGGCCAGAACAGCGCATGTTTTAGCGACAACAGATGCTTGCCGAACCCTCTATTTGAAATCAGACAACTCAGCTCCACGCGAGGGTGAGATAATCCAAAACAAAGATTACGCTTATACATTGGAAGAAATTGCCAAATATGGAGCTAATACATTCTACAGTGGTGATCTAGGAAGATTAATAATCAATGAAATTGATAAGAATTATGGGTTTTTAACCAAAGACGATTTGTTAAAATACAAAGCAATATGGCGTGAGCCAAGCCATTTTAATTACAACGGTCTAGATATCTTAACAACCCCGCCTCCTTCCTCGGGGTCTCTTGTGTTTTCCGGTTTAGAGGCATTAACTTTGGAAAACAAAAGTCATAGTGCGCATCAACTCCTTGCGGACGCTATGTTAAAGATGTTTTCAAAACGACGTCGAAATTTTGGAGACCCGGCATTCACATCAATAGAAACTGCCTCTGAGTCACCAGAAACAACCAGTCTTTGTACAATCGATTCTGCTGGCAACGCCGCCTGTTTGACATATTCAAACAACAATCATTCTGGTGTTGTTATCCCAGATACTGGAATACTAATGAATAACTCTATGGCATTATTCAGCCCATGGCCTGATAATCCAAATGCAGTTATGGGCGGCAAACGACCAATAAGCAGCATGATGCCTACCCTCTTATTCAAAAACGGAAAAATAAAAATGGCGATTGGAGCCTCTGGTTCAACTCGAATTCCTACTTCATTAATGCAGGTTCTCTACCGGTTAACTGTTGAAAAAAAATCAATAAAGACGGCAATAAGCGAGCCTAAGTTGCACGCTGAGGCAGAAATAATGATGTCAGACGAGGACCTACTGCATATCGCCAAACCACTCGCACAGCAAATGGGTTTGAAATATGTCATTTCTCCCGGAAGAGATACGAGTATGGGCGTAGTTCAGGCCATTCATATCGATCAAGAAAATATAACAACCGCAATAGGAGATCCGCGCGCCAAAGCTTGCGGAATGGTCCTTTGACAACCTTTAATCTATTGAGCTAACCAAAATGCAAAAAATCACTCTTATTCTTGGTGGAACCCGTTCTGGAAAAAGCGCGTATGGAGAGATGCTTGCTTTAAAGAACTTTTCATCCCCAATCTATATCTTTACCGCTCAGGCTTGGGACGATGAGATGAAGAGCCGGATCAAAACCCATAGAAAAAGAAGAGAAGGAAAAAACTGGAAGGACATAGAGGCTCCAATAGAACTTGGCACAGCCATAAAAAACAATGCAACAAGCAATAATTGTATTCTAGTTGACTGTTTAACGCTCTGGTTAACCAATATACTGTTGGCGGGGCAGGATATCGATGACGCGATAAATGAGTTACTGCAAATGATCAAAGCGTGCCCCGGAGAAATAATCTTAATATCGAGTGAAGTAGGTTTGGGTATTGTTCCCGACAATTCTATGGCGCGTCGGTTTCGTGATCTTTCCGGAAAACTTCATCAAAAATTGGCGATGGAAGCAGAAAACGTATTACTGATGGTCGCAGGGATACCAATGGTGGTAAAAGGAAAGTTATAGGGGTAAGTAATAAAAGGGATAATTGTCAGTATGCCTCAAACACTATTTGAAAAAATTTGGTCGCGCCATGTCATTGTTGAACGCGAGGATGGAACTTGCCTATTGTCGATAGACAGGCATCTATGTCATGAGGGTTCATTTCATGCGTTCGATAAATTAGAGAGAGAAAATCGAGTAATCAGGCGGCCGGATCTCACCATAGGGATCGCGGATCACTATGTTTCTACCAAAGCACCAGAGCTTGGAAATGAGGAACATGAGTTGCGCGTTCCAATAGAAAAATTGACTGCCAACACTAAAAAGGCAGGCATTCAGTTATACGGAATCGGCACCCCTGAACAGGGTATTGTTCATGTCACCGGACCAGAGCAGGGCCTTACATTGCCAGGTATTATTCTCGTATGCGGTGATAGTCACACAGCAACGCACGGAGCTCTTGGATGCCTAGCTTTTGGAATAGGTGCCTCGGAAGTAGCTCATGTACTTGCTACACAAACACTGTGGCAGGAAAAGCCAAAAACCATGCGGATTAATATAGATGGGGAACTTGCTACAGGGGTAGTTGCTAAGGATATCATTCTCCACTTAATCTCTGTGATTGGAGCCAATGGAGCTACCGGGTATATGATCGAATATGCAGGCTCGACAGTGAAAAATCTATCCGTTGAAGGTAGAATGACCATGTGTAATATGTCGATAGAGGCGGGCGGTAGAGCCGGCATGATTGCCCCTGACGAAAAAACATTTAAGTATCTTAAAGATCGTAAACATTCACCAAAAAATGGAAATTGGGATCTTGCCGTTACCGATTGGAAGACACTTTTTTCAGACGCAGATGCTGTGTTTGATAAAGAGATCAATATAAAGGCATCAAATATTGCACCATCACTGACATGGGGAAATAGCCCAGAAGAGGCTTTGCCTGTGACGGGGAAGATCCCAGATCCCAAAAATGAATCTGATGTGTCTCGTCGCGAAGCTCTGGAGTTTACACTTCAATATATGGGCCTAAATCCCGGCACCTCTCTGAAGGATATAGAGGTTGATCGCGTTTTTATTGGGTCATGCACAAATTCTCGTATAGAAGATTTAAGAGCCGCAGCAGAGATTGCACGCGGAAGAATGACCCAAGTGCCTGCAATTGTAGTACCAGGTTCAGCTATGATAAAAAAACAGGCAGAGGACGAAGGATTAGCACAGATTTTCATTGATGCAGGATTTGACTGGCGCGCCACCGGCTGTTCCATGTGTGTTGGCATGAACGGTGATTTAACCCCTGCAGGGGAAAGATGTGCATCCACAAGTAATAGAAATTTTAAGGGTAGACAGGGTCCCGGAAGCAGAACCCATTTAATGAGCCCTGCAATGGCTGCAGCAGCAGCAATAATGGGACGAATAACCGATATTCGAGAACTCAAGCCAGTGGATTTATGATGGAAGCTTTTAAAAAACTTGATTCTACGACAGCCTCACTCCAGGTCGCAAACATAGATACAGACCAAATCATTCCTGCGAGATTTCTCAAAACACCGCGTAGTATAAATCATGGGGAATTTCTGTTTCATGATATACGCCGCAACGCTAGTGGGGAGTTAGACCCGAATTTTATTTTAAATACCCCCGAAAATAGGAGCACACAAATATTAGTCGCAGATACCAACTTTGGTTGCGGATCTTCAAGAGAGTCAGCGGTTTATGCACTTTTTGACGCAGGAATTCGCTGCGTCATTGCACCTAGCTTTGGTGATATTTTTTATAATAATTCTATAAAAAATGGTTTGCTTCCCATCGCGTTAGACAGAAATACAATAGAGGACATATGGCAAATCTTAAATACTGCAAACAATACGAGGATTGAGGTAGACCTTGAAAACCAAACCATTCATTTACCAAATGGGCAAAATTTTCATTTTCAAATAGACCCTTTTCGAAAACAAACCTTAATTGAAGGGTTGGATGATATAGATTTAACGTTAAAATATCGTCAGCTTATTGAAGATCATGAAACAAGTAATGCTGCTGCACGTCCCTGGATTGCAACAATCTCTTAAAATCAAAGGGTACTCAGACGCTTGATCACACGATGTTATTTGACAATATCCCAATAGTGCTTATAGCTTTAGTGATCGATGCTATAATAGGCGATCCCAATTGGCTATATCGAAAAATACCACACCCTATTGCCACCATAGGTTGCATGATCAATCAACTTGATTTGCTCCTTAACAGACCACAATTCAAAAACTTAACTAAAAAGATACTAGGAGTTTTATTCATAATAATAGCTCTTTCTGTTACCGGCACGATTGGATGGGCCATGCAGACTGGTTTGAAACTAATGGAGTTTGGTCAATTGCTAGAAGCCATATTAGTTTCTATTTTTCTGGCGCAAAATAGTCTTTATAGGCACGTTAGAAATGTCGCCCAAGCATTTGTGTCAGACGGCCTTGATGCAGCCCGGTTATCAGTTTCCCATATCGTGGGACGTGACCCAGCAGCTCTAGATGAGTCGGGTGTTTGCAGGGCATCCATCGAGTCATTAAGCGAAAATTTTTCTGATGGCGTTATAGCGCCGGTTTTTTGGTATTTGATAGCGGGTGTTCCTGGGATTTTAATGTATAAAACATTGAATACGGCAGATAGCATGGTTGGTCATCTCAACCCCAAATATAGGTATTTTGGCTGGGCATCCGCCAGGCTGGACGATGTTGCTAATTTTATTCCCGCCAGATTGACCGCCTTACTTATTTTCTTAACTGCTTTGATCATTCCCTCTGCCAAGGGTTTTAAAGCATTGACATCATGTTTGACAGATGCAAACCGACATCGCTCAGTGAACGCAGGATGGCCCGAAGCAGCAATGGCTGGCGCATTAGATATCAGAATAGCGGGCCCAAGAGTTTATAACGGCATCGTCGTCAGTGATCCTTGGATGGGTGATGGAAACCCAAATCTCAGAACTAACGATATTGACCGGGCGCTTCGATTATATTTTTCCTCAAATATTATCAATGCGTTAATCCTGGCATTACTATTATTAATTTAATTTTGAACTCGTCTATTTACTTCAGTTTTAAAGGTAAAAACTGATTCTGCCAGACAATACTAGCGTTCTAACTCATCGATAATCATCGGTTCATCGTGCGCAGCCTTTGACCACATGTCCATCCACGGCAAACTCAAAATTGCATCTACATAGTTTCTCTCTAATGGACCCAAATCTACCGAGTATGTTTTAAATTGACTGACTATTGGAGCAAACATTGCGTCTAGGATAGAAAAAGAACCAAAAAGAAATGGACCGCCTAAATCTTTACCAAATCTTTCCCGGCACCGTCTCCATATAGCTGTAACCCGATTTATTTCCTCCTGAACAAGAGGATTTCTTAACCCAGACGGGAAGCTCCCTCGAACATTCATAGGCATCTGTTCCCGCAAGGATTTAAAGCCAGCGTGAACTTCAGCCGATAATGACCGAGCAACCGCCCTAGCTCTTTTACTAGCTGGCCAAAGGCTCTGTTTTGGGGATACTTCCGCTAAATATTCGCAGATTGAAATACTTTCCCAGATAGTAGTGTCCCCATGTTTTAGTATTGGCACCTTACCATTATACCAATGACGAAGGATTTCTTGACGAGTGTTAACTACATTTAACGGTATAACAATTTCATCAAACTCTATTCCAGCTGTTTTTGCCGTCAACCAAGCCGTTAGCGACCAAGAAGAATAATTTTTATTTCCCATAATTAAAGTAAAATCTTGCATTTCGGTACTCCTAAAAGTGACCGGGATCCCTATTTGAGCCTGTTCAAAGAGAGAACGCAACCAACTTTAATAAGTAATTATTATTAATAAGTTTTATTTGATGAAATTAGAAGACGACTTGAGCATGGGCTCTAAAACAACTACAAGTGCTACAATATATCCCTAGTTTTATTGGAAAACAAAAATGACTTTCACTGCAAGGAAGAACTCATCGTCTATTCCAATTGTCCCAGTCACAAAGACTGATTTTGAAAAACAAAAGAACCCTGCGGCAAATACAAAAAATAAATGGTTTGAAAAAGTAGGTTTCTCGGCTGAACCAGGCACAGTTTGTTACGTCCCAGAAACGAAAGATTGCTCGTTGGAAATATATTTGGGTGTTGAGTCAAGTGATGAACCGGGGGGCGGCATATGGGATCTAGCCGGACTTCCCAAATTATTAACAAAGGGAAGATATCATTTAAATAAAGACCTGTCGCCATCTGCTGCAACGCGCGCTTGTATTGGTTGGGGTCTTGGGACGTATATTTTTAACAAATATAAGAAACAAAATAAAACGACAGCTGAGTTAGTTTGGCCAGTCGGCGCCGATAAGAAAGATGTTATCCGCATAATAGACGGCATTAGCTTAACGCGAGATTTAATAAATACACCCGCTAATGATATGGGGCCTGATGACTTAGTAAAATCATCAAAAAAATTAGCAAAAAACCATAAAGCTCAAATTACTATCATCTCAGGATTGGATTTACTGCGCAAAAATTATCCTTCTATTCATGCGGTTGGAAGAGCTTCTGTATCCAAGCCAAGTCTGATTGATATGAAATGGGGAGATCCAAAAGCACCCAAAGTAACACTGGTCGGAAAAGGCGTTTGTTTTGATAGCGGGGGGTTAGACATTAAACCAGCCTCCGGCATGCTTAATATGAAAAAAGATATGGGAGGCGCAGCGCAGGTGCTTGGGTTAGCGCACATAATAATGGATGCTAACTTGCCCATACGATTAAGGGTTTTAATCCCAGCTGTAGAGAACGCTATTTCGGGTAATGCTTTTAGGCCCCGCGACGTGCTGCAGACCAGAAAAGGGTTAACCGTGGAAGTAGGTAATACCGATGCTGAAGGCAGACTTATACTTTCCGATGCTTTGACCGAGGCTACAAGAGAAAAACCTTCTATGATAATTGATTTTGCAACCTTAACAGGGGCAGCGCGTGTAGCCATGGGAACAGATGTTCCTGCACTTTTTTGTAATAATGATGAGCTTGCAGGATCTCTTTTGCAATATGGGATGGAGGCAGAAGATCCCTTGTGGCGACTTCCTCTTTGGCAGGGATATAAGCCAATGCTAAAATCAAATGTAGCAGATCTCTCCAGTACGGGCTCTACGCCATATGGAGGAGCAATCACGGCTGCATTATTTCTTGAACATTTCGTAGAAGCAAGTATCCCATGGGCGCATATAGACCTGATGTCCTATAATAACACCTCCCGCCCAGGCAGACCGGAGGGCGGTGAGGCTCAAGGTATCAGAGCTATATATCATATGCTCAAGGATCGTTTTAATTAATAGCCAAGCTCCTGGTTTACTAATCCCATAAGCGGTTGATTATTTCTGATACTGTAAATATTTTTTAGAAATATTTTAGCGGCTGCCGGTAAAAATACTTCCGCCGCATGGTGAGGCGTTAATAGAATTCTTGGATCAGTCCAAAAAGGGTGGTCTTTTGGTAGTGGCTCGGTTTTAAAAACGTCTAGAGCAGCCCCTTTTATTTGTCCATTATTCAAGGCCTCTAAAAGATCCGGTTCAACAAGTTGCGACCCGCGACCAGCATTAAGGACATAAGAACCTCTGGGCATTTTGTTAAAAACACTTAAATCCATGATACCCTCGGTAGCCGGTGTGTTAGGCAACAAACATGCGAGGTAGTTAGTATTAGATAGCATATGGTCAAGTCCTGCCCTACCCGAGAACGAGTGAATTCCATCTAGGTTTTTCTCTGTTCTGCTCCATCCTTGTACTCTCAAGCCGACAGCCTTTAACATTTGAGCTACGTGCACTCCTAGATAGCCTAGGCCCAGAATTCCAACAGAAACCGAATCTGTATCAAATGCTATTTCTGGTGGCCATATCTTTTGAAATCTCAATTTATCATAGTGGGCCGTTTCCCTATGCAACCTTAATATATTCATTAAAAACCAATGCCCCATTGACCGAGCCATATGAGGATCTGTCACCCTAACTATTGGAACGCCTTCAGGCCTATCCGGATCTGACAGAACGTGATCAACCCCTGCAGCCATAGATATAATTAGTTTTAAATTAGGAAACTTGGCAAGCTCCCCATGAGGCATCTTCCAGACCATTGCGATATCAACATCTTCCGGGTTTCCTATGTCAGGCCATTCTCTAATTTCCAAACACGGATCAAGGCGGCGCATCTCACGTATGTAGTGTTCTGCAGTTTCCCCTTCAAGTTTTATTGAGATCGTCGGCAACACTCATCCCCTAGTATTGATTTGTTCGGTTGATTAAATTTTCAGGTTCTTTTCCTTCAAATACCTTAGTGATAGCGTCAGCAACCTGCTTTGCGGCGCTACCTGCGTTAGACTGAGCTGACACATGGGGCCAAACTCGAACCTTGGGATGGGTCCAATATGGATGGACCTCAGGTAAAGGCTCTTCATGAAAAACATCTAATGCAGCACCAGATATCTGACCAGAGTCAATAGCTTTTAATAAATCCTCATCCACTATGTGACGCCCTCTACCCGCATTTATAATATAAGCCCCACGCGGCAACTGACTGAGCGTCTTACTACTCAGGATACCATCTGTTTCTGGTGTCAATGGTAAGAGGCAACATAAAATATCTGTCCGCTTAAGAAAGTATTCTAATTGGTTATCCCCAGAAAAACTTTTGACATTCTTTATGTCTTTAGGGCTTTTACTCCAACCTGCTACATCAAATCCGAGGGACGCAATCTTTCTCGCCGCATCTGATCCTAATTCTCCCAGGCCCAAGATACCAACTTTACAATCTGAAGTTTCAGGGGGCGGAAGAACGTGCCATTTCTTCTCTCTCTCAAATTGTTCATATTCAATGCCCTGACGATGAAATCGTAACACATTAAGCAAAATCCATTCACTCATTGCTTGCGCCATCCAAGGATCAACTAAACGCATAATTCTTGCTTTTTCTGGTATTTCTGTATCATTAAAAATGTGATCTACACCTTGTCCAAGAGAACAAATGCATTGTAGGTTATACATTTGTTTGAGGCTCCCTGGTGGCAGTGCCCATATGAGGGCAAATTCTATTTCGCTGGGGTCACCTACATCAGGCCAGACCCTAAAGTCTAAATTTGGAATGAATTTAGCTAGACCAGCTTCCCAGTCTTCAGGGGAATCATTTTTTGAATGGAATAAAACAGCCGGCATTGAATTTAACTCCAACAAAGTTATTTTTAGCAACTCGAATTTTTAGTTTCTAATATACCGTAATTTATTTTTTTTCAGATATAACATGTTCGCTTTGATGTTCAAAAGCGGCTGCCATGAGCGTCTTTGTATAAGGATGCGAAGGATTATTAATTATCCGATCAGTTGCACCATGTTCCACAACCAACCCATTATTCATCACAATTATGCGATGAGACATCGCGCGAACTACTTTTAAATCATGACTGACAAACAAAAATGCGAGTTTATGTCGCTTTTGCAGTGTTCGGAGTAATTCGACGATCTGACCTTGAACACTTAAATCAAGAGCTGAAGTAGGTTCATCAAGGATAATTAATCTTGGTCTTAATACCATCGCTCTAGCTATAGAAATTCTTTGACGTTGTCCCCCTGAAAATTCATGCGGATATCTATTGCGCATTGAGAGGTCAAGTCCAACTTCTTGAATAGCCTCGTCGATACGATTCTCGATGACGGCAACATTTTTTGATCCGGAATGAGCTTTGTGATGGACCCATAAACCCTCGCCAATTATTTCAGCCATCGACATCCGTGGAGAGAGACTGCCAAAAGGATCCTGGAAAACTACTTGCATCTCGCTACGCAAACGAATCATCTTACGATAACCCATTTTATGTATTGGTCTCTCACGATAGATGATATCGCCTTCACTGAACTGAAGTCTCAGTATGGCCATACCCAACGTTGTTTTCCCAGAACCACTTTCGCCAACAACACCAAGTGTTTCTCCCTCTCTTATACTCAATGTTACGCCATTAACAGCTTTGATATATCCTATAGTCCTTTTCAGAATACCTTTTTGTATTGGAAACCAAACTCTCAAGTCTTTTACTTCAAGGATTGGTCTAGCGTTTTTACTGATCGGTGGCGGCTCACCAGTCGGTTCGGAATTTATCAATTTTCGTGTGTACGCTGTTTTAGGCTTAGCAAACAGATTTGTGACACTATTAGTCTCAATAATCTTACCATCGATCATCACAGCTACCTTATCCGCAACTTTTTTTACGATGCTCAAATCATGGGTTATAAGCAAAATCGCCATCCCAAGCTTTTTTTGTAGCTGTTTCAGAAGGTTCAAAATCTGTGCTTGTACAGTAACATCAAGAGCCGTTGTGGGTTCGTCTGCTATCAATAAATCTGGATGGTTCGCTAATGCCATAGCAATCATCACACGTTGCCTCTGCCCACCCGAAAGCTGGTGAGGATACGCTGAAAGTCGTGTTTCGGGGTCTTTTATACCTACAAGTTCAAGAAGCTCCACACAACGTTTTCGAACCTGTTTTACACCTAACTGCCCCCCTAGGCTAAGTGACTCACTTATTTGTTTTTCTATTTCATGTAGCGGGTTCAATGATGTCATCGGCTCCTGAAAAATCATTGATATTCTATTACCACGAATTGCCCTAAGTTTTTGCTCTCCTGCACCAATAATTTCTTCATCCTTAAATTTTATGCTACTTGTGCCGGAATGCTGGGCTGAGGGGTAAGACAGCAATTGCAATATGGAAAGCGCGGTTACTGATTTCCCAGAACCACTTTCACCAACTAAAGCCATCGTCTCTCCTCTTTTGACCGAGAAACTTACTCCATTTACGGCTTTTATTAACTCGTTCGACGATTGGAAAACGACCTTAAGATCCTTCACTTCCAAAAGACTTTCGCTCATGAGAACGTCTTTCTTGGATCGAATGCATCTCTAACAGCTTCTCCAATGAAAATCAAAAGGCTCAGCATCAAGGCCAAGACAAAAAATCCCGATAACCCAAGCCATGGTGCCTGAAGATTATTTTTTCCTTGGTTCAACAATTCCCCTAGCGACGGTGACCCTGGAGGTAGACCAAGTCCTAAAAAATCAAGCGAAGTCAATGCAGTTACACCACCGGTTAATATAAATGGCAACATCGTTATAGTCGCTACCATCGCGTTGGGGAGAACATGTCTCAATATTATCGTTATATTAGATACCCCTAAAGCGCGGGCTGCTCTGACAAAATCTAAATTTCTTGCTCTTAAGAATTCAGCTCTAACCACCCCTACTAACGACAACCAGCTGAATAGAAGTAAAATTATTAGCAGCACCCAAAATCCAGGAACGAGAATGCTGGACATTATTATTAATATGTACAATTGAGGCATACCAGCCCAAATTTCTATAAATCGCTGAAAGAATAAATCACGCCAACCACCATAATAGCCCTGAATAGCTCCAGCTAAAATACCGATTAAACTGCTGAACAATGTTAAGATCAGACCAAACGATACAGAAAGCCTAAACCCATAAATTAGACGGGCGAGTACATCGCGAGCCTGATCGTCAGTTCCTAACCAGTGTCTTCTATCCGGTGCCGACGGCGCTGTTTTTCCCAGCTTTTTATCTATAGTATCATAACTAAAAGCAATCAAAGGCCAAGCAAGCCATCCATCATCCTCAATTAATTCCTGAACGAATGGATCTTTGTAATCTGCTTCAGTGGGGAAATCCCCTCCAAAAGTAGTTTCTGCATATTCTACGATTGTGGGAAAATAAAAATCGCCCTTAAAATAAACAAGGTATGGAGTGTCATTTGCGATTAATTCCGCAAAAAGTGAGAGTATGAAGAGGCTAGAAAATATCCAAAACGACCAATAACCTCTTCTATTATTCTTAAAATTTAGTAACCGCCGCTTATTTAATGGCGTTATCTTTAACTCCAAAAACTTGTCTTTTTTCCAGGCGGCTGCATCCATTTCAGATCTCGCGGCTTTCAAAATCAATGCGGCGATCTATGACTACATACATGATGTCACCAAGGATGCTCATCATGAGACCTAAAAGTGTGAAAAAATATAATGTCGCAAACATTACCGGATAATCTCTGCCAATTGCAGCTTCAAAACCAAGTAGGCCAAGACCATCTAAAGAAAAAATAATTTCAGTAATCAGTGATCCCGTAAATAAGATCCCTATAAAAGCACTTGGAAAACCAGCTATAACTATTAACATCGCATTGCGGAAAACATGACCATATAAAACTCGGTTTGGGCTTAAGCCTTTTGCCTTAGCCGTGAGCACATATTGTTTGTTTATTTCTTCCAAGAACGAGTTTTTCGTAAGCATAGTCAAACCCGCAAATCCACCAATTACCATAGACACCACAGGTAACACCATATGCCATAAATAGTCTGTGAAAAGTTGAAAATATGACATTTGTTCCCAGTCTGGAGATACAATTCCTCGAATGGGAAAAATTTGCCAAAAACTACCTCCAGCAAATAAAACTATTAACAGAATAGCAAATAAAAATCCTGGTATTGCATTCCCCAAAATAACAAAACCCGAACTCCATATATCAAAACGGCTCCCATCCCTCACGGCTTTCCTAATTCCAAGTGGAATTGAAATTAGATAAACTAATAAAGTAGTCCAGAGCCCCAGAGAAATAGAAACAGGCATTTTTTCTATGACTAAATCTACAACCCTCCGATCTTTGAAATAACTCTCCCCAAAATCGAAGACTAAGTAGTTTTTTATCATGAGGATAAAACGTTCGTGCACAGGCTTATCAAAACCGAAACTTCTCTCAATTTCTTTTATCAATTCAGGGTCTAGCCCTCTGGCTCCCCGGTAAACTGAGGATGCATTGCCTTCTTTTTTTGCAGATTGACTTTGATTTTTATTCACTACAGAGTCACCTGAACCGGAA
This sequence comes from SAR116 cluster bacterium AG-313-A07, assembly GCA_003284265.1. Taxonomy (GTDB): domain Bacteria; phylum Pseudomonadota; class Alphaproteobacteria; order Thalassobaculales; family Thalassobaculaceae; genus UBA7326. The sequence goes on along the minus strand of QBVV01000030.1, from coordinate 6,267 downwards.
CCACTTATTCTTGCAGTTGCATCTATACCCACGCCCTGTATTTTTGCTATTGTCTGTTCAACCGGTCCGCCAGGAGCGAATTGGATTACAATAAAGTTTACAATTATAATGGCCAATAAAGTAATCGGGACTAAAAGTAGCCTCTTAAAAATATAGGCTAGCATTTTGGTGCAGCTCCTCTAATTTCCATTCGTCCGTCGCCACGAGCCAATGCTTTTATTTTTAACCTTATCAACCCACCAAGTATTGGGAAAACCACTGGAGTACTTAGCTGTATTAGCAGGTCTGCCAAACTTGTCCCAAAATACTAATCGTGCGGCTTGAAGATGAAAATGCGGGATAACATAATGCCCCCAAAGCAGAACCCTATCCAGAGCACGGGTTCGAGCTATTAGACTTTCACGATCAGGAGCTTCAACCACAAGTTCAACCAATACGTCTACAACAGGGTCCATAATTCCAATTTGATTGCGGCTTCCGGGTTTATCCGCATTAGAAGAATGCCAAAAATCGCGCTGTTCGTTTCCAGGCGATAAGGATTGACCAATACCGCCCACTATCATATCAAAATCGAACGTATCGGTTCGTTGCTGATACTGTGCAACATCGACGGTACGGATCGTCATATCGATACCTAAACGCTTTAGGTTTTGCTTCAACGGAAGCGCCAATTTTTCCATTGACGGTTGACGGAGCAATAATTCGAACGCAAAAATCTTTCCCTGTGTATTTCTAAGCTTACCGTCAGAAACCGACCACCCTGCTTCCCGCAATAACTTAAGGGCAATTCTTAAATTGCTTCTGATATTCCCAGAGCCATCCGTTTGTGGAGCCTTGTAAACATTATTAAAAACTTTCGGCGGCAGTTGAGATTGAAATTTCTGTAATATTGCTAATTCTTCGCCTTTGGGAAGACCACTGGCCGATGACAATTCCGAATTAGAGAAATAACTATTAGTCCGCTTGTACGCTCCAAACATAATCGTTTTATTGGTCCACTCGAAATCCCATGCATAAGCTATAGCTTCCCGTACTCTTGGATCATTAAAAAATGGTTTCCTTATATTGAATATAAACCCTTGCATTCCGGTTGGACGTTCATGAGGAATGAGTAATTTTTTTACCTTTCCAGCTTTCTTGGCAGGAAACTCATATTGAGTCGCCCAACGTTTTGCAGAGTTCTCAGATCTAAAATCAAAAGCACCGCTCTTGAAAGCCTCAGTAGCAACTTCCCTATCCCGGTAATATTCATATCTAAGTTGATCAAAATTTGACTGTCCTTTTTTTACCGGTAAATCCTTAGCCCAATAATCCTTCACTCGTTCATAAGTGACGTTACGGCCCGCCTCAAAATTTTTGATTTTATACGCACCGCTGCCTAGTGGCGGTTCTAACGTAGTTTTACTAAAATCACGACTTTCCCAGTAATGCTTTGGCAATATACTGATTTGGCCTAATATAAGTGGTAATTCTCTATTAGTAGACCCAGGGAAATTAAACGTTACCTGCCTGTTACCTGTTTTAACAACAGTTTTTACATCACCATAATAAACTCGATAAAACGGATGGCCTTTTTTCAAAAGAGTTTCAAACGTCCATATTACGTCCTCTGGAGTAACTGGCTTTCCATCATGCCACCGTGCTTCTGCATGAAGATTGAAAGCAACCCAGGATCGGTCCTCTGGAACGACTACACTCTCAGCTAATAATCCATAGTTTGTGAATGCCTCATCCGATGACCCCACCATGAGCGAGTCATAAATAAGACTGATACCCGCAGCTGGGATGCCCTTCAAAATAAAAGCATTAAAACTATCAAATGTACCCGTCGCCTCATTTACAACTGCTCCACCTTTTGGTGCATTTGGATTTACATACTCGAAATGCTGAAAATTTTTGGGGTATTTTGGCGCACCGTGCATTGCTATCGCATGCCGTGCTGTTGGCTCATTAGCAAACGTTTTAGTCTCGTGTAAGAAAAATAAACACATTAATAAGCAGCAAAATCTGTTTATTTGGTAAATGCCAACCATCAAACAACGGATCCTTTTTAACTAGTCACAAAACAGACGTGTAAACCAAAACCCAATTTTTAATTAGTTAGTCGTATAATAGATAAAGTCCATACAACTTTTAAGGTAATTTGTTAACCATCGTTCAGAATATCTATTACCTGGGCATGCAGTTTCTTGTCTCCGGCTGCTATTATTTTGTCGGTCGTTCCAATACCCAGTGCATCGCCTTGCCAATCTGTTGCAATACCACCAGCCGCTTCAATAAGCGCCGCGGGTGCCAGATAGTCATAGTCAGATAGTTGTGCTTCTATGACTAAGTCAATAGAACCAAGAGCGAGCATTCCGTATAGGTAACAATCTCCGCCATAAATTGGTAAGTTTATTTCATCATGCAACCGTTGCAAGCGCTCCATATCGCCACCGGTGAACATTTTTGGACTTGTTGAGCCAGACGTAGCGTCACAGAGATTAAGTCCAGTGCGAGTTTGGAGCGGTCGTCCATTTAAGGTGGCAGGCAGTTTATCTCCACCTATCCAGCGTTCGCCTGTAGCAGGAATATCTATAATTCCCAAAATAGGTGTCCCTTCCTTTAAAAGAGCTATCAGTGTCCCAAATAAAGGAGAACCGCTTATGAATGCCTTAGTTCCATCTATGGGATCTATAGACCAGATATATTCGGCGTCCATTTTTTCATGACCGAATTCCTCTCCCGCTATTCCATGATCAGGATATTCGGATTCTATCATTTCACGGATTGTGGCTTCTGCTCGACGGTCGGCAATCGTTACTGGGCTAGCATCGGCTTTGGTGTAAACTTCTGGACCTTGGCGCCAATAGTTGAGAATTAATTTCCCGCTTGCATCGACCAAGCTTTCACCAAACCTAGTAAATACCTCAATTGAATCTGTCATTATATTTAGCCGAAGTAACTTCTACTTATGATTAGCCACCGGAGGCTTCTTTTTCTATTTCCTCAGCCGTTGGAAGCTTCGCAGGATTGTCGCTTAAGGTCCTCAAATACGCAATCACAGCCGCTCTATCACCAACTTTCTTTAACCCGGCAAATCCCATTTTAGTTCCTGGCATATATTCCTTTGGTTTTTTCAAAAAACCGTTGAGAGCACTGTAATCCCAAGCCGCCGCTCCCTCGAATGCCTTCAATGCAGAGGAGTAGTTGAAGCCATCTTTTGCACCCAATTTCGCATTTAATATCTGGTACAGGTTCGGTCCGACCTTATTTTTCCCCCCACTGTCAACCGAGTGACAGGCTGCACACTTTTTGAATACCTTCTGTCCCGCAACAGGGTCCGATGAGGCTATTAGAGCTAAAACCGGCTCATTCTTCGGGCTCGCAGGCGTTGCTGCAACCGCCGCAGTGCCCGCAGCTTCAACATTAACGACGTAAGCATTCTTTTCTAATGGCTTGGGATCAACAAGAACATCAGCAATCTTACCGGCAGCCATGGCAACCAAACCGGCACATAGAACACCAGCTGCTATTTTGTTCATTTCTAAAGATGCCATTATCTCGTCCCCGCTCAACAATAATGATGTATTTGACAGTCAATCAGCTAAGCACTTTTAACGCTTTCCAGCCGCCCTGTCCAATACCCAATACCCTTTTCATGACCAATATAGTGTTATAATTATATTTTCCCAACGGCTAATAAGGCTATTAGTGTAAATTATTATAAAATTTTTTATAAAACTCTTTGCTGGATAAATAAGTTTTCACAAAAGGCTAGAGAATATGAATTTACCCAAGAACCCTATCATTCTTATCCCCGCGAGAATGAGCTCAGTGCGACTACCAAACAAGCCTTTAGCAATTATAAATGGCGACCCTATGATTGTGCATGTCTGGCAAAGAGCTATAGAAGCCAATTTGGGTAGGGTAGTCGTTGCTTGTGGGGAAGATGAAATATTGAAAGTCATAGAAAAGGCGGGAGGAGAAGCTGTTTTAACTGACCCCAATGAACCTTCAGGATCAGATAGGATTTTTTCTGCCCTTCAAACTCTTGACCCTAGCCGTGAACATGATGCGGTTATAAACATACAAGGTGATTTGCCTGTTTTAGAGAGTTCAACCATAGAATCCGCTTGGATGTTACTCGCTAGCAAGCACGTCGATATTGGTACAGCCGCAGCACCAATAACTATCCATGAGGAAAGACACAATCCGTCGGTGGTTAAGGCAATTGTAGCCTGGGAAGGGGATAAACCTAAAGGACGTGCCTTATACTTCACAAGGGCAACCGCTCCATCAGGTGAAGGCCCCCTTTTTCATCATATTGGGCTGTATGCATACAGACGCGAAGCACTCGAAAAGTTTGTCACGCTTCCTGTTTCACCGTTAGAGCAGCGCGAAAAACTGGAGCAGTTGCGAGCATTGGAAAATGGAATGCGCATCGATGTTGCCCTCGTTGACACAGTCCCGTTTGGTGTCGATACTCCCGAGGATCTAGAACGTGCCAGGAAGCTACTGTGACCGTGGAAAAAACTAAGACTAATCCAAATAACACAATCGCCTTTCAAGGAGAGTTAGGCGCTAACTCCCATATGGCCTGTATGGAAGCTCGACCAAATTTCGAAGTACTCCCGTGTCATAGTTTTGAGGATATGCTTGCCGCTGTTCAGGAAAAACGCGCAATAGCGGCCATGGTTCCTGTTGAAAACTCAGTTGCGGGACGCGTTGCCGATATTCATCATCTTCTACCCGATTCAGGCCTTTTCATTGTCGACGAGCACTTTCAACGGATCAACGCTATGCTGCTAGGAATAAAGGGTGCTAAGGTCGAACAACTAACTGAAATACATAGTCATGTACATGCTCTGGGGCAGTCTCGGAAACTGTTAAGAGAGATATCTGCGCGAGCGGTACAACATCCGGATACAGCGGGAGCGGCGAGAGATATTTCGGAAAGGGGTGACCCAAGAATTGCGGCTATTGGCCCCCGTTTAGCCGCAGAAATTTATGGCCTCGAAATTTTAAGAGAAAACGTTGAAGATGCGTCGCACAATACAACACGCATGCTAGTAATGGGGAGGCAACCTATAGTACCCCCAGCAACGAGTGGGCGATGTGTTACAACTATAATTTTTAGAGTAAGAAGTGTTGCAGCCGCGCTGTATAAAGCGCTCGGGGGATTTGCGACTAATGGTATAAATCTTACAAAGATAGAATCATACATGATAGGAGGATCTTTTGAAGCTGCGCAATTTTATGTCGATGCCGATGGGCATCCTGATGATGATTCGATGCGTCTAGCTATAGAGGAACTTCAATTTTTCTGTCCCGAGGGAGAAGTACGCATTTTGGGAACATATCCTGCACACGTTTTCAGAGAACAAAATAACACTTAGTATTTCTTTTTGGACATTTTATAACGCCCTTCATTGCGAAATCTAACTATAACCCCTATGTTCTGAATTATTCCGAAGAACCGGGTTTGATTAATGACAACACTTTCAAAGATTCGAAATTTCGCAATAATTGCCCACATCGATCACGGTAAATCCACCCTGGCTGATCGTTTAATACAAGAATGTGAAGGGCTTAGCGAACGCGAAATGAAAGAACAAGTTCTCGATTCGATGGATATTGAACGAGAGCGAGGGATAACGATCAAGGCACAATCTGTTCGGCTGCAATTTAAGGCAAGCGATGGAGAAATCTACGAACTAAACTTAATGGATACGCCAGGCCATGTTGATTTCGCTTATGAGGTAAGCCGGTCACTTGCGGCTTGCGAAGGATCTCTTTTAGTTGTCGATGCCAGTCAAGGTGTCGAAGCCCAAACACTAGCCAATGTCTACCAAGCAATTGACTCTGACCACGAAATCATTCCAGTACTAAATAAGGTAGATCTACCAGCAGCTGAACCGGAAAGAGTTAGAGCGCAAATAGAGGAAGTGATAGGCTTAGACGCTTCAGATGCAGTTGAAATTTCTGCCAAAACCGGGCTCAATATAAGAGAAGTTCTCGAGGCGTTGGTTAAACGTCTTCCGCCCCCCAGCGGCAACACAGGAGGCCCACTAAAAGCGCTTTTAGTCGACTCGTGGTACGATGCTTATTTAGGGGTTATGGCGCTCATCCGCGTATACGATGGTACAATCAAAAAAGGCATGAAAATTCGAATGATGCAAACAGGCGCAGTGCACCTCGTCGACCGCGTAGGCATATTTACACCTAAACTTACCGAAATTGATGAACTCAAACCTGGACAGCTAGGTTTTGTAACAGCAGCAATAA
>QBVV01000029.1 GCA_003284265.1 SAR116 cluster bacterium AG-313-A07 | reverse complement strand
TGGAAAAGCACCAACCGGTGCACCGGTAAGTTGGGTTGAGGAAGAAAGTTATTTTTTTAACTTATCAAACTGGCAAGATAAGCTTCTTGAATTTTATTATGCCAATCCAAATTTCATTGCACCAAAATCTAGATTTAATGAAGTTGTCAGCTTCGTTAAATCAGGGTTAAGGGATCTTTCTATATCAAGAACTAGTTTCAAGTGGGGAATTGAAGTTCCAGGAGATCCAAGTCATATCATGTATGTTTGGTTAGATGCATTAACTAATTACATCACTGCAACGGGTTTTCCAGATATAAACTCTTCAAAATATCAACAATTTTGGCCTGCAAACCTCCATATGGTGGGAAAAGATATTTTGCGTTTTCATGCTGTTTACTGGCCAGCTTTCTTAATGGCCGCCGATTTAAAAACCCCTCAGAGAGTGTTCGCACATGGATGGTGGACCAATGAGGGTCAAAAAATATCGAAATCTACAGGTAATGTGATAGATCCATTAGAGTTAATAGCAACTTACGGATTGGACCAAGTCCGTTATTTTCTACTCAGGGAAGTCCCTTTCGGGAACGATGGAGACTTTTCTCAACAGTCGATGATATCTCGCATAAACAGTGATTTATCGAATGATCTGGGTAATTTGTTTCAAAGAGTTTTAACATTTATTTATAAAAATTCGGATGCAAAAATTCCAGATGCCACCCAAATTCTAACAGTAGACGAGACGTTATTAGAGAGTGCCTATGATTTAATAGATAAACTAAGGGTTCATTTTGACTCGCAAGAGTTTCATTTTGCACTGGAAAAGATTTGGGCTGTTGTAGCAGGCGCTAATAAATACATCGACGAGCAGGCTCCATGGACTTTAAAAAAATCAAACACTGAACGAATGGGGACTGTGCTGAACACACTCGTTGAGGTGTTACGATGCCTGGCGGTAATGCTTCAACCAATAATACCTAAGTCTTCTAACGAAATGTTAAATCAATTGAATGTTCCCATTGATCAACGTGTGTTTACTTCTTTAACATCTGCAGCGAAAATAAGGGCTGGTGTATCAATAGAAAAACCTACTCCAATATTTCCTAGGTTTCTTTCCGATGCTCAACAATAGTTTTTGGTTAGCTTAACAATGAATCTAATAGACACTCATTGCCATTTAGACTTTGAGGATTTCTCGGAAGACCTTAATGCTATAATCGAGCGGGCACAGTCCGCTGGTGTTGATAAGATGATCACGATTTCAACACGGATGAGTAAATTGTCTAACCTTTTAAAAATCACTGATACCTATGAGTGTGTTTCTTGTTCTGTAGGCGTTCACCCCTGTGAAGTAGGAGAGGAGGGGGATGTCAATATAGAGGATATTCTGATACATGCCGACAACCCAAAAGTTGTCGGAATTGGAGAAACTGGATTAGATTATTTTCACGACGCAACAAACTCACACGCTCAATTGGATAGCTTCATGGTCCATATCGATGCAGCTCGCAAATCCAAACTACCAGTAATAATCCACAGCCGAAATGCAGACGATGACATGGCATTCATATTGGAAAGAGAAATAAAAAATAGCAGTTTTAATGGCGTTTTGCATTGCTTCACCGGAAGTATGGCTCTGGCAGAAAAAGCAATAGAACTAGGACTATATATATCAATATCCGGAATTATCACCTTTAAAAATGCCCGTGAACTTATTGCTGTCGCAGAAAGAGTTCCGCTGAATAGATTGTTGGTAGAAACTGACGCACCGTATTTAGCTCCAACACCGTTTAGAGGAGAGCGAAACGAACCTGCATATGTCACTCATACTCATCAAAAATTAGCGGATATTAAAAAGATTTCGGTAGAAGATTTTGCTAAGATTACTAGAGAAAATTCTTTTAGACTTTTCCCGAAATTAGATCACCAAAACCAAGGTTCAAAGTTGGGTCTCTCATGAGAATTACTATTCTTGGTTGTGGCTCTTCTATAGGAGTTCCAAGTATCGGTAATAATTGGGGAAAATGTGACCCCAATAATCCTAAAAATCGAAGGAGACGATGCTCTATTTTGTTGGAAAGTGATGACTCTGTGATTTTGGTCGATACATCACCGGACCTAAGAGAACAGCTGCTAGATGCCAATGTTCAAAAAATAGACGGCGTGCTATTTACTCACGGTCATGCTGACCACACCCATGGCCTTGATGATTTACGCCCGATGTTTTGGCGGATGAATGAACAGATAAAGGTATACGCAGATCAGGAAACTCTCTCTATGTTGGAATACAGATTCGATTATATGTTTAAAAAGGCGGACTCCAGTCCACCATATTTTCGCGTACCACTTGCTGCTACTCGTATTGATGGGGAAAAAATCACCATTGGGGACATCGAAATTGAACCATATTGGCAAGACCATGGAGTAAGCGGCAGTAGTCTAGGATTTATATTTAATCAGCGTTTTGCGTACTCAACAGATGTTGCGGAAATGGATTCAGACACGTTAAATCAATTAAAAGGGTTAGATATATGGATTGTGGATTGTTTACGTGAGTCAAAATCCTTGGCACACTCAGATATAGATAAAACATTATCATGGATTAAAGAAGTTAGACCCAAAAAAGCTTTTTTGACTCACATGACCAGTGACATAGATTATGAACAAATAAGTAAAAAACTTCCTAGTAATGTAGAACCAGCATACGATGGCTTAATTATTGATATTTAATTTTTGGAGGTGAAATGATAGAAGAAGATTTTTTGAAGCAAATCGCCAAAGACCATAAAAAAAATCTATTAGACCGAGACCAAGGAAAATTGTTTTTAAAAGAATTGATGGCATTATGTGAAAAACATCGAGTTCTGCTGAGGACTTCGGATCAGTTAATCCGTTTTAGTAAGAATTTTGGGGATGCAACAATGAAAACTAATTTAATTGCAATGATAGACAAACATAATAACTGTCCTGCAGCCAGGATAGATTTAAAGTGAAGTCGATTTCCCATAATATATATTATACGACTTTTATTTAAAGGCCACTTATATGCCTATTAATGATTTATTGAAAATAATGGCCCAACTGCGTGATCCAAATAATGGTTGTCCGTGGGACTTAGAACAGACATTCGACTCTATAGCGCCGTGCGCTATTGAAGAAGCTTATGAAGTGCGTGAAGCTATCACAGACCAGGATTACAAGGCCCTCAAAGACGAGTTAGGCGATCTTCTACTGCAGGTTGTGTTTCATTCTCAAATAGCTGACGAGTCAAAAATATTTAATTTCGACGAAGTAGTCGATGGTATCTGCAAGAAAATGATTGATAGGCATCCGCATGTTTTTGGAAATGCAAAGATTGATACAGCGGCTGACCAACTGAATTCTTGGGAAGCCATAAAGGCTGAAGAACGCGCAAATAAATTAAGCATGGATTCAAATTCGTTGAGTGCTCTAGATGGCGTGAGCGTAGCTTACCCCGCCCTACTTAGAGCAGAAAAATTACAAAAGAGAGCTGCCCGAGTTGGTTTTGATTGGAAAGAAACAGAGCCCGTCTTAAATAAACTTGACGAAGAAATATGCGAATTAAAAGAGGCTTTGAATAATGATTTTGATAAAGATCAATTGGAAGAAGAGTTAGGTGACATTTTATTCAGTTGTGTAAATATCGCTAGACATCTAAAACTTGATGCAGAAACGGCCCTCCACAAAGCTAATAGAAAATTCACCAAGCGATTTCAATTCATTGAAAAATCACTAAAGGAAGAGTTAAATATTAAACCAGAGAATGCCGATTTTTCGGATTTGGAAAACAGATGGGTAAGAGCAAAAGCAATTAACCATGATTAACTTTTATAAGACTGTTCAACTGAATATCTATTTGAAAGATCCAAATATATGAGTGGAACAATATTCATTGATGGTGAAGCAGGAACAACCGGCTTGTTAATAAGACAATTGCTTGTTGGGCGATCTGACTTGTCTTTTATAAATCTCAGTGATCAAGAAAGAAAAGACCCGAAAGCCAGAGAGGATGCTCTGAATTCTTGTGATCTTGCTATTTTATGTTTACCAGACGAAGCCGCGCGTGAAGCTATAACCCTTATAGCAAATCCAAATGTTAAGGTAATCGATACTTCAACGGCTCATAGAATTTCACCCGACTGGGTTTACGGTTTTCCAGAAATGACTAGGGGACAGACAGAGTTAATTAAAAAAGCTAAACGGGTTGCAAACCCCGGTTGCTATCCGACTGGAGCTATTTCTTTGGTTCGTCCACTAGTTGAAAATAAAATTATTCCTAGCTCTTACCCTGTCACAATAAATGCAGTTTCTGGATATTCGGGCGGAGGAAAATCGCTTATCAAGAGGTTTGAGATAGAGAAGAACGCGCCCCCCCCATTTTATGTTTATGGCACCACCCTCTCCCATAAACATCTACCTGAAATGCAACAATATATCGGACTGGATAATCCACCTCTTTTCACTCCTTCCGTTGGTAAATATATGCAAGGAATGATAGTCCAGGTTCCATTTTATTTAAGTAAAGGCCTCAACACGTTTCAAACCCCAGGTAAAATTCATGATGTTCTATCACAACATTATTACGGGAGTGAATTTATTACAGTTAATCCACTTGATATGTCGCGACCCCCCGTCGAACTTTCTCCTGAAAAATTTAATCATTCTAATATGCTTGAGATCAATGTGTTTTCTAATAAAGAAGAAACACAGTGTCTTCTTACGGCTACATTTGATAATTTAGGAAAAGGTGCGTCACGCGCAGCGGTACAATCAATGGAGCTAATGTTGGATTTGTAATTGGTTAAATTAAATAAGCGCGAAGAAATTTATCCTGAACTTCTTTCCAGATCGATTCGCTAGGGACAGCAACAAGGCCTCTTGTAATCTTCGTCGGGTCGTATTTACCACCATAAAAATTCGTCAGATAACCACCTGCTTCTAAATGAATTAAACTGCCTGGTAAGTGGTCCCAGGGGAACGTTCTATAATTAATCGTAAAGTGTTTGTCATCTATCACGAGTTGAACATACTCGTGTCCAGAGCAACCCAAGTTATCACAACTCTTAAAAATTTGGTTACCCAACTTTCTCATTTCATCTCTTGTAGGTCTGTCTTTGAAGCCACCAAGGCTTAAAAAGCCAGACATCTGATCCAGTTTAACAGATCCTGCAACTTTAAGTTTTTCTGCTGAACCACTGGTGGTTTTATGCAACCACGAGCCACTCCCCTCTTCCGCTGCTATATATCTGTTATTTAACGGATCAAAAATGACCGCCAGTACGGGCGTCCCCAATCTTACAAGGCATACCATTATGCAAAAAAGATGGTTCCCCTTGGTGAAATTTTTCGTGCCATCAATTGGATCAATCACCCAGACAAGTGAGTCACTCGCTAACAGGTTTATTGTCTCCGGTTTCTTTGAAGTGGTCTCTTCTCCAACAACCTTTGACCCTATGACCAACTGTTTCAAGGCCTTTGATAACTTTTCTTCAGCTTCGATATCAGCAATCGTTACCAGGTCGCCCGGACCACTCTTCTCTATTATTTGTTCAGTAGTTAATGCTTTAAATCTAGGTAATATGATTTCTTCTGCTGTTTCTTGTATAACCGCAACAACCTTTTTCATTAAGTCAGTCACTATGAGTTCACCATTAAAAATGGGGCCGCACGAAGCGGCCCCAAAACATTGCGAAATAGGTCGATATATTAGAAGCCCATACCACCCATGTCCGGCATACCACCCATGCCGCCCATGCCGCCCATGCCGCCCATATCAGGCATACCACCACCGGCGGGTTTGTCCTCCGGTGAGTCAGCTACCATGGCTTCTGTTGTAATCAGCAAGCCACCGACCGAACAAGCATCCTGTAACGCGGTACGAACGACTTTTGTCGGGTCCATTATACCTGAGTTTATCATATCCACGTATTTACCTGATTGGGCATCGAAACCAAGTTTTGAATTTTTGCCCTCAAGCAACTTGCCAACTATAACCGAACCATCTTCGCCCGCATTCTCAGCTATTTGCCGCACTGGTGCTTGAATAGCCCTACGAACTATATCAATACCCACACGCTGGTCGTCATTTTTTGGTTTAAGGGAATTCAAAGATTTCCCAGCATATAGCAATGCGGTTCCACCACCAGGCACGATGCCCTCCTCTACTGCCGCTCTCGTGGCATTTAAAGCGTCATCGACACGATCTTTCCGTTCTTTAACTTCAACCTCTGTTCCGCCGCCTACTCTGATTACTCCAACACCGCCAGATAATTTAGCCAAACGTTCTTGCAACTTTTCTTTATCGTAATCTGAGGTAGTCTCTTCGATTTGAGCTCTAATTTGATTACAACGGCCTTGGATATCTTTTTTCTTACCAGAGCCAGACACAACCGTGCATTCCTCTTTGGTTAAAGAAACCCTCTTTGCAGACCCAAGCATATCTAGCGTAACCGTCTCTAATTCAATACCCAAGTCCTCAGAGATCATAGTTCCATTTGTGAGTATCGCAATGTCTTCTAACATAGCTTTTCGTCTATCACCAAAGCCTGGCGCTTTAACAGCAGAAACCTTCAAACCACCACGGAGCTTATTTACAACCAGGGTTGCCAATGCCTCACCCTCTACATCCTCGGCTATGATAAGTAACGGACGACCTGATTTTGCTGTTGCTTCAAGAATCGGAAGCATAGCTTGTAAATTAGAAAGCTTCTTTTCATGGATAAGAATATAAGGATTTTCCATCTCACAGATCATTTTTTCTGCGTTAGTAATAAAATATGGAGATAAATAACCACGGTCGAACTGCATGCCTTCAACAACATCAAGCTCTGTTTGCAGTGTTTTAGCTTCCTCAATCGTTATTACGCCCTCGTTACCCACTTTTTGCATTGCTTCGGCTATCATTTCGCCAATCTCGGCTTCACCGTTTGCCGATATAGTTCCCACTTGAGATATTTCCGAGGAAGTTTTTATCTTCTTAGATTGTTTTTCCACGTCTGCAATGATTGCAGCAGCTGCCTGGTCAATACCACGTTTTAAATCCATCGGATTCATGCCAGCAGCAACCGCTCTTACACCGCCTCTAACGATGGCCTGAGCTAAAACTGTGGCTGTTGTTGTTCCATCTCCAGCGACATCCGATGTTTTGGAAGCCACTTCCCGCAACATTTGAGCTCCCATGTTTTCGAACTTATCCGATAATTCAATCTCTTTGGCGACAGAGACCCCGTCTTTGGTAATCCTTGGTGCCCCAAAAGATTTATCCAATACCACGTTTCGCCCTTTTGGTCCCAGAGTTACTTTTACAGCGTCAGCAAGTGTGTCTACGCCCCGTAACATACGATTACGCGCATCTGCTTCAAATCTCACGTCTTTGGCTGCCATAGCCAGCTCTCCTTATTTAATAATTAATTATATTTGTAAGTATATGGTATTCGTTGTGTTCCATTGCAAGGAAGCGCTACTATTCCACAACTCCCATTACATCGGACTCGCGCATAATTAACATATCCTTACCATCGATTTTCACTTCAGTTCCTGAGTATTTTCCGTATAGAACTACGTCACCTTTTTTTAATTCTAATGCCACCAATTTTCCGTCATTATCACGAGCCCCTGGCCCTACTGATATCACCTTCCCTTGGCTCGGTTTTTCTTTAGCGGTATCTGGAATAATTATACCGCCTGCAGACTTTGATTCACTCTCAACTGCTTGAACGACCACACGGTCATGTAGTGGGCGAAACGCCATGAATAACTCCCAAAAAAATTATTTATAAAAAACAAGCGAAGTAGTTAGCACTCTAATGCGTCGAGCGCCAGAAAAAATATTCAAAATTAGAATTTTTTTAAACTGATGATTAGGGGCAAAATTATTTTCCAACGGCCGTTTGGAGATCTCCAAATTTTTTTCCAAACCGTTTGACGTTTTTCAGGGACAACAAAGCTTCTATAAAACAATAAGATTTATTATAAGATTTCTCTTTTATAATTCCATTTTCATGAAGCCACGCTATGGCCGCACCATTGTTTAATTTAATTTGGAAGTTATAACGTGTTTCTGTATTTCCTAGGAGTTGATCGATCTTATCGTAAAACATCGAACATCCTTTACCGTTGATCGCAGATACTAAGATCTTATTGTCAGAAACATTATTTTTATGCCATTGATATTCCTCCAATTCTAATTTGTCTGCCTTATTAAGAACCTCAATAGTATTTGAGTTTTCCTTACTATCTTGAACACCTAAATAGTTGAGTACCTGCTCTACATCAAATTTCTGCAGTTCTGTTTCTGAATGGCTTATATCGCGAATATGAACTATAATGTCAGCCTCTATAACGTCTTCTAAAGTGGCTCGAAAAGCAGCCACAAGATGTGTTGGTAGATTCGAGACAAAACCCACAGTATCAGAAAGTACTATTTGCCGACCCGATGGTAATTCTATTCTACGCATTGTTGGATCTAAGGTCGCAAACAACATATCATCTGCCAAGACATTTGCACCGGTTAATCTATTAAATAGCGTTGATTTTCCTGCATTTGTATAACCTACAAAGGCAACTACTGGTACCGGCTTTTTTGAGCGCGAACTTCTATGTAACAACCGAGTTTTTGTTACGCGATCAAGTTCAAGCTTAATATATTTTATCTTACTATCTATTTGACGACGATCTAACTCTATTTGCCTTTCACCCGGCCCGCCTAAGAAGCCTGCTCCACCTCTTTGCCTCTCTAAATGCGTCCATGAACGAACAAGCCGACTTCTCTGAAAAGATAAAGATGCCAATTCGACTTGAAGACGTCCTTCATGGGTCTTGGCTCTCGCTCCAAATATTTCGAGTATTAGCCCTGTTCTATCGATAACTTTACATCCCCATGCCACTTCTAAATTTCGTTGTTGAATCGGTGTTAAACTGCAATTAACAACAACCAGTGACGAAATTGTATCATTAATAATTGAACGAATTCGTTGTATTACACCGGGACCAAACAAAGTGGATGCTAGAACATTTTTTAAAGTTACTGCCTCAGAATGTTTGACATTCAAACTGATGGCTTTTGTAAGATTAAGCAGTTCGCCCATTTGAGCCTCAACAGAATGGTCATAGACTTTTGAGACATTATTTTGAGAGGAAATACGTTTTGAATTAGGATGTAAAACTACTACATCTTCGACCATCTACACCAACCCAATAGAAATACCAAAATCAATATTAAAAATCGTTTTATACTTTAAAAAGTTATGAATTTTCGAAATTCACTGGTTCCGTAGGCATTATCGTCGAGATGGCATGCTTATATACAAGTTGTACGTGAGCCTCTCGCTTTAAAAGTAGCGAAAAATTATCAAACCAAGTAACTATCCCCTGCAATTTCACACCATTAATTAAAAATACAGTTACTGGTATTTTTTCTTTCCGTATGCTGTTTAAGAATATCTCTTGAACATTTTGCGCTCGTTCATCAGACAATATACAAATCCCTATGTTAAATATCTAAAAATGCTTTTTCTAATTCCTTACACGAAGAAAAAATACTATGCGGGGGCCAATCTTTTAAACATTCATCACCTATCGATCCGCCTTCTATCAATATTGGCACGCAACCCGATACAGTTGCGCATTGTAGATCTAGAACCGAATCTCCAACAAACCATATAATGCTTTTTGAGCCTAATCCAGCACTCTTCAAAGCCATTTTAACTGGTTCTATCGATGGTTTATCCTCTATGGCATCTGAAGCACCAACTACTGCCTGAAAATATAATGACCACCCCAATTCAGCTACCTCTTTACGTAAATGATCTCCATTTTTGTTAGACACAATTGCCAAATAAATACCATTTTTTGATAAAGTTTTTATTAAGTCCTCGGCTCCATTCAGCACATTTAATGCATCTAGCTGGAAACGTTCAAATGCCTCATAAAAAAACTTGAGTGCTTGTTCCGCCTTTTCTCCAAATAAACCGGGGAACGCATCCCGAGCTGACGACTTAGCACGCCTCCTTGTCTCATCCTCAGTCCATTTTTGATGTCCCATTTTAGCCAATGTAGCATTTATGGATAGGTGGATCGCTTTCCAATTATCGACCAACGTACTATCCCAGTCAAAAATGACAGCTGCTGGAAAAGGTA
Source organism: SAR116 cluster bacterium AG-313-A07 (assembly GCA_003284265.1). Taxonomy (GTDB): domain Bacteria; phylum Pseudomonadota; class Alphaproteobacteria; order Thalassobaculales; family Thalassobaculaceae; genus UBA7326. The sequence goes on along the minus strand of QBVV01000029.1, from coordinate 20,332 downwards.
ATTTGGAAGACTTCATTTCTTTAATAAGCTTGGTTCATATAATTATCATAAGCTTTAAGTAATTCAATACTAAGAGAACCAGCTCTACCATTCCCAATAACAGCCCCATCAATCTCCGTAACAGGCGTTAAAAATGATGTGGACGAGGTAAAAAAGGCCTCTCGAGCATTTTTTGCCTCTTCAACACTAAACTGTCTTTCTTCCAATTTATAGTTGAGCTCATGGATAATTTTTATAAACCTATTTCTAGTAATTCCACTCAAAATATTACGCCCCAGTTCTGCTGTAATCAATCTACCATCCGGTGATACGATCCATGCGTTAGTAGACGTACCCTCCGTTACATAACCCGCGGCATCAACCATCCATGCCTCATAAGCCCCTTGATTTCTAGCTGTTTGTTTACCCAAAACATTTGGTAAAAGTGATATCGATTTTATATCACAGCGTTTCCACCTAATATCGTCTATGGTTATAACTTTAACACCAGATTCAATTTCATTATAATTTTTTGCCGCTATGCGTCGCGCCGTCATTACCAGTGTAGGATTAGAATATTTTGGAAAAGAGTGTTCTCTTGCGGCGACACCTCTAGTTATTTGAATATAAATTATACCGTTTTGAAATTTATTTCGCTTGATGACTTCTTTCATAATATGACGCATAGCTGTTTGCTTCATTGGTAGAACGATCTCAAGTGATGACAGAGATTTTTGAAGTCGTTTAAGGTGTTGCTCCTCATCTATCATATGACCATTTTTTATAAGTATTACTTCGTAGACACCGTCCGAAAACTGGTAGCCTCTATCCTCTATATGAACCTGTGCCTCTGCATGTCTGAGGTAACGTCCATTTACATAAGCAACTCTTGACATACTCCGTTTTTTCACCCGTTTTGTTTGAAAATTAAAAAAAATCCACTCGAACAGAAAACATTTTTTCAACTTGCTTAATTGACTCATATGTTGAAAATAAAATGACACTGTCGTTTTTCCCAATTACGGTCTCGCCTCTTGGGGCAATGACTTCTTCATCCCGAACTATAGCACCCACTATTACTCCTTTTGGCAACTTAGATTCTTTTAATGATCTATTTACTAGCACCGATGTCTCTAACGCCTCGGCTTCTATTACTTCTCCAAAGTCTTCACGAACAGAATATATGCCTCTTATTCTTCCCCGCCGAACATGCTGTAAGATAGAAGAAACGGTTATAACCCTAGGGTTTACAACAGCATCAATTCCCAAGGTAGTAATAAGTTGTCCGTATGAATGTTTGTTAACTAGTGCAATAGTCCTTTTTGCACCTGCTCTTTTTGCCAACAAAGACCCAATAATATTTACTTCATCGTCATTCGACACAGCAACAAATGTTTCGGTATTCACTACATGAGCTTCTTCTAAAATTTCAAGATCAAGAACATCGCCATTTAATACCATTGTTTGTTCAAGTTGTTGGGCTACTGCCCGTGCTCGTTTATCATCAAATTCTATTAGCCTAGACCGAACGCCTTCATGTTCCTGCTCAATTTCTTCTGCTAGAGTAAGTCCTATATTTCCGCCACCTGCTATGATTACTGTCCGCCCCTCCTCCTCTTCATGTCCAAAAGCTGCCATAGCCCTAGATACATGGCTTGAGTCACAAACAAAATAGACATCATCTCCGGGCAACATGCGATCATTGGAGTTGGGAAGAATACCTTTATCGTTTCTTATTATACCAACAACTGTGATACTTAGATCAGGAAAAAGTTCTGTCAGTTGTCTCATTGGTGTATTAACAATAGGGCAGTCCTCATTACACCTGACACCAACAACCGATACTAAACCGTTGGCCATAGGCACAACGTCAAACGCTCCAGGCACATGAAGCCGGCGCCCTATCGCTCGAGCCACCTCTCTTTCTGGACTTATAATTACATCGATTGGCATGTTTTCTCGAGTGAACAAATCTCCCCAAATAGGCTTAAGATAACCTGGTTGACGTATCCGGGCGATCTTGGTGGGAACCTCAAATAATGAGTGGCCAACCTGACAAGCGACCATATTTATTTCATCGGAAAATGTCACTGCAATTAACATGTCGGCTTCGTTAGCACCAGCTTGTTCCAAAATATCTGGCTGGGATGCGTGTCCTTGAATGCTTCTTACATCCAAGGTTTCACTAATTTTTCGCACAAGACTAGCATCTTGGTCCACTACTGTTACATCATTATTTTCTCCTGCTAAATGTTGCGCGATGCTCGTACCAACTAACCCAGCTCCACATATGACCACTTTCATTTACTGCACCTAACCATCCTATATTGATGCTTCATTTTAATTAACACCTAAGGATTTTAGTTTGCGGTGCAAAGCCGAACGTTCCATGCCGATGAAAACTGCAGTCTGAGAGATATTACCTCCAAATCTATCCACTTGTGCCATAAGGTATTCTCTTTCAAAATGTTCTCTAGCTTCTCTAAGCGCCATTCCCATTATCTCAATTCCTTTGTCAGAATTAAGGCTGACCGGTGCCACACTTGCCAATTCAGGGGGTAACATTTCAACATTAACTATTTCACCACTGTTGTTTGATGCCATTATAATTACCCACTCAATGACATTTCTCAGCTGTCGGACATTCCCCGGCCAATTATACACCTGTAAAACAGCCATTGCGTCTTCACTAATTTCTTTTATAGGACTTCCAGCTACCTCAGATGATTTCTTCAAAAAATGTCTGGCCAGTAAAGGGATATCCTCCCGGCGCTCTTTTAGGGCAGGTACTTTTATAGGAACCACATTTAAACGATAAAATAAATCTTCACGGAATCTGAGCTCCGCTATTTCTTTGTTCAGATCTCGATTTGTGGATGCTATGACACGGACATCAACTTCAACCTCAACTTCCCCTCCTACTCTGCGAAACTTTTGTTCCTGAAGTACACGCACAATCTTTCCTTGTGTTTCTAGAGGCATATCAGCAATCTCATCCAAGAAAAGTGTCCCTTTGTGAGCCCGTTCGAAAACACCGACCACTTTTTCTCCTGTATTTTGCGATATCTGAGTATCGACCCCAAAAAGCTCACTTTCTAAACTGTTAGGGTTTAACGTTGCGCAATTTAATGCCAAGAATGGTGCTTGAATTCTTCCTGATTTCGCATGTAACATTCGCGCTACAATTTCTTTGCCAGAGCCGGCTGGACCAGTGATCAAAACCCTGCTGTTTGACGGCGCAACTTTTTCTATCGAGTTTAATAAATTGCCTATTTCTGGGGATCCTCCAATTAAATTTTCTCTTGGACCTACCTGTTCTTTTAATTCTTTGTTTTCTCGTTTTAACCCCGCAGCCTCTATAGCTCTTTTTACCAAAAGAATAAGTTTATCTGCTTTAAAGGGTTTTTCAATAAAGTCGTAAGCTCCAGATTTAATAGCCGAAACAGCCGTTTGAATATTTCCATGACCACTTATCATAATTACTGGACACCCAGGATGCGATTTTTGGATCCATTCTAATATCTTCAAACCGTCTAGATCACTATTTTGCAACCAAATATCAAGGATTACCAAAGTTGGAAGTCGGAGATTAATTGCCGCAATCGCCTGGTCTGAATTGGCGGCTTGTCTAGTATCATATCCTTCATCTTGCAGAATACCAGATAGTAGTGATCTAATATCCAGTTCATCATCAACTATGAGGATATCGTGACTCATTAATATTTTGCTCCTATTCAGAACACATCTTAAATTATTATGAAACTGTAGAATTATTTGATATTGGTATTTTTACCGTTGCTGTTGCCCCACTGCCAGGAAGGCCTCCATCTTCAATCCGAAAGATGCCTCGATGATCTTCTATTATTTTTGATACGATAGCCAAACCCAATCCTGTGCCTTTTTCTCTCGTCGTCACATATGGTTCAGTTAATCTATGTCTATTTTCTTTGGGTAAACCTTTACCATTATCAGATATAACAATACTGCCAAATCTTTCTTCAATCGACAATAAAATCTTAATCTTGCCACTATAAATCTTCGAAGCTTTATTTCTTGCTGTAATCGAGTCAACACTATTCTGCAGAAGGTTAGTAATCACTCGGCGTAGTTGTCTTGCGTCACATTGAACCATTATCTTTTTCTCAACCCCTTCCAAAAAAAAGTCAATATCTGAATGAGCCGTTTCTTGTAAGGAAACCTGCTCTTTAACTAGGTCAACAAGTTCGGTGTTTTTCATTACTGCACGAGGCATACGTGCGAATGAGGAAAATTCATCAACCATACTACCAATATCTTCTACTTGCCGAACGATCGTATCTGTTAGCGTGACAAACAAATCTGTTTCCTTATCAATCGAAGGTAGATATTTTTTTTGTAGTCGCTCTGCAGCCAACTGTATGGGAGTTAATGGATTTTTTATTTCATGAGCAATTCTTCTAGCAACATCTCCCCACGCAGCTACTCGTTGAGCAGATTGAAGTTCCGAAATATCATCAAAAGTAACAACAAATCCATTAATTTTTTTGCCTGAAACCTCTGCTGTAATACGCGTCATCAGGGTGATTTGCCTATCTTCCCTTGTCAATTCAATTAGAGCTTCCACTTGATTAAAGTAAGGTACTTCAACCCTATTCGAAAGCTTAGCCATATCAAAAAGGGCCACCATTTCAGGAACAACATCTTCTAGTGGTTTGTTATTCATATCACTTATTTTTAAGCCTAATAATGATGCAGCTGAGCGATTGGGAAGCGTTATTGTACCCTTGTGATCAAGCCCAATTACACCAGCTGAAACACCACCTAAAACCGCCTCAGTAAAACGCCTCCTATTATCTTCTTCTTGGTGGGCTGCAATCAGATCATCACGCTGCACTTGAAGTTGGTGGGTCATATTATTAAATGCCTTGCCTAGCATATCTAACTCATCTACTTCTGATGTATCACTTACTCTCGCTGTTAAATCCCCGCTGCTAATTCGTCTCGATGCCAATATTAATTCGCCAATAGGAGTCGCTAGGCGAGTTGCCAAGGTAAGCCCCACCCAAACAGCTGCAAACAACAATAACAATGCCATGATAGAAAAAATTAATGCAAACGTTATTTGAATATCAAAACGCTTACCTTCTAGATCTTGATACTGAGCTGCAGCACGCTTAGTTTTATCTATGTAAGCCAATATTTCTGGATCAACAAACCGACCAACATACAGATATGTATCAACAAAATTATTGAGCCTAATAATGGCCCTTATCCGGTCTATTTCGCTAGTTATAGTGGCCACTTCACCTGCACGCGCTCTTTGGAATGCGGCCTCTGGAAAAGGTTCAAAATCAAAGGTCAAACTCAAACCGGTTCTAGCTAAAACTTTACCCGAACTTTCGAAAACAACAACCTCTGTTAAGTTTCTGATAGTGGCTTGAGCTGTAATAACTTTCATCAATTTTTTGGGACTTACATTTAATATCGATGCATCTCTGTTCAGATCATTAGCCATCGCCAATGCATCACCACGAATGTTTTGCCGATGTTCCTCAAGGTATGACTCAGCTACAACCTGCGAAGCATCGACTGCCGTTCCAATCCTCTCACTAAACCATGATCGCATCCCAAAATCGAAAAGTAAAACAGAGAAAACTGCCACGACAATCGTTGGAATAACTGCCACAAAACTGAATAACATCACTAACCTTGTATGCAGTTGAGTTCCAGCCACGCCTTGCCTTCTTCGAGACCACAAACGAACTAATCGCTGCGCAACTAACACGCCAATTACTAGCATTAATGTTAAATTAAGATATAGAAATGCTATAACCAGATTGGGATCCGGTCCTGCTGCTCCGGCGTTGGCAAAAACGGTATAAGTAGCAACACCCGAGCCAAGTGCCAATATTATGAAGGCCAGAAAGAGTTTTCTGGGTAAATTATCAACGCTAGTGATGGTTAACATTTTTGAAGATGCATTCAGCGCCTGTCGGTTCACCTCTTTTTTAAATAACATTTCAAATGGAGCCATTTCAATTTTATTAGCGTCAGTTATTTAACGCATTTTTAAAAAGAGTTAGTTACTCCTGAGCTTAAATTTGCCTCTAACAAACACACTAGTCTATTCCCTTTACAACAGGAATGTCCAACTCCCGAATCTTCTTTCTTAGGGTATTCCTGTTTAGGCCTAATAAATCAGCCGACCGTAATTGATTACCATTTGTTGCCTCAAGTGATAAAGCAATCAATGGCCTTTCAAGTTCTTTAAGAACTCGCGCGTACAGCCCAGGTGTTGGCAATCCTCCCTCATGCGCTGTAAAGTATTCTCTCAAATGCCTTTCTATCGACTCTGATAGGCTCTCGCTTGGTCTAACGGTAGAATCCTTTTCATCATGACCGGATTCAAATAACTCTTTTTCAATGGTCTCTGGGCTTATTATCTTCTCTGCGTATAAGGCCGAAACACGTTTGACTAAATTTTCTAGTTCCCTGATATTTCCAGGCCAATGATAATTTTTTAGAACTTTCATTCCATCGGGATCAATTATCTTTTGCGGTAATCCCAACTCAGCGCCTTGCTTATTAAAGTGATGAATTAAATCCGATATATCTTCTATTCTGTTACGAAGTGGAGGTATTCTAATGGGTACAACGTTCAACCTGTAGAACAGATCCTCCCTAAAGAGTCCTTGTCTAATTAATTGGCGCAAATCTCTATGAGTTGCAGTTATTATTCTAACATTTGACTTTATAGTTTTAGCTCCCCCGACCATAGTATATTCGCCCTCTTGTAGAACTCTCAATAGCCTAGTCTGTGCTTCTGCAGGCATATCACCTATTTCGTCTAGAAATAATGTTCCATTCTGAGCTTCCTGAAAGCGTCCAATCGTTCGGTGTGTTGCGCCTGTGAACGCTCCCTTCTCATGCCCAAATAATTCACTTTCAATCAACTCTCTCGGGATCGCGGCCATATTAATAGCTACAAAAGGTCCCCCTTTTTGTTTTCCATAATTATGCAATGCACGGGCAATTAATTCTTTTCCAGTTCCTGATTCTCCTGTTATTGCAACCGTTAATTCAGTTCCCATAACTCTGGCCATCACTCGATAGATCTCCTGCATCGCCGGCGATCGGCCTATCAGGCTCATCGCTTCATCGTCGGTATTTATACCGTTAGACTGATATTTTGATCCTTCGTCTTTTGAGGTAGATAATAACGCTTTTCCAACAACTAACTTAAGTGCCTCTAAATCAAAGGGTTTGGACAAATATTCAAAAGCACCACGCTCATTCGCCTGTACAGCAGTCATTAATGTATTGCGAGCACTCATAACTATAATCTTTAAATCAGGCCGAAGTTGCCTAATTTTTGGCAGTAAATCTAATCCGTTTTCATCTGGCATAACCACGTCAGTGATCACTAAATCGCCTTCACCTCTTTCAACCCAATTCCATAGTCCGGCTGCCGTACCTGTTGCTTTAACATGATGTCCCAATCGAGACAGAGCTTGTGTTAAAACAGTTCTTATCGCGCTATCATCGTCTGCTACCAATATTGACGCACTGCTACTTGCCATGAGTTATTCCTTAGTATTTCAGTCTATTTGAGATCCCGTGAATACAGAATCATTATTGTGGCTGGGCTTCGCAACCGGAAGTGTAATCTGAAACACAGTATTTCCAGGCAAGGAATCCACTTCGACGACTCCCCCATGATCAGAGACTGCTTTCGCTACGAACGCCAATCCAAGCCCTGTTCCTGATATCTTTGTTGTTATAAATGGTTCAAAAATATTTGTATTTAAATCAGACGGTATGCCAACTCCATTATCTCTAATCGAAATTAACAATGGCAAATGGATTTTCTGCTGTGTTCCACCTACATTAACACTCATCCCGTGCCTATAAGATGTTTCTAATATTACTTCACCCGCTGAATTAGATATAGCTTCACATGAATTTTTCATAAGGTTTAAAAATAATTGTATCAAAATGAATCTATTTCCAAGTGCCGGCGGCAATGAAGGATCATATTTTTCAATAAACTTGACATGTTTACCAAACCCTGAAGACGCTAATTGCCGACAATGATCTAATACTTCATGTATATTCACTGCAGTTTTATGAATTGGTCGTTCATCCGAAAACTCTTCCATTTTATCTACAAGCGCACAAATTCTATCCGTCTCGTCACAAATTAATTGTGTTAGCGATTGATCATCACTCTCAATTGTCTCAGATAGTAATTGCGCCGCGCCACGAATACCCGATAGTGGGTTTTTCACTTCGTGAGCCAGCATCGCTGCCATACCAGATATCGAACGAGCTGCTCCCCTAAACTGTTCTTGGTGATGCAATTTTTGAGCAATTGAACGTTCAAATAAAGAAATTATAACCGAACCATCACTATCCGGTATCGGGGAAATTCCAATATTCACGACTTTAATTCCTATCCGTGGCGTCTCAACTACGAGGTCATAATCAGATATACTTGTTCCATTGCTCCTAGCTTGGTTAATCATGTCAAACAAAGGCATATCAACGGGCAGAAGCTCAGAAAGGGCAACCCCCTGCAAAGCCATTGAACTCCCATCAAAGAATAATTCCGCGGAAGGATTTAAATAGGATATCTTATTTTTAGAATCTATTGTGAACAGGGGATTAGGCAGAGCTTCCAAGACAGTAATCGGGTCTAACATCAGATCCTTCGCGGTTCGATTTATTTCTATTGTCATTATACCGCCATCTGTTCCAAAGCATTTTCATACAAATTTTCTATTTCATTTATTAATGACGATAAATCTTTTGTAGAATAGATCCTTTGTCTTGATTCGGAAGCTAGCGGCAACCCTTTAGTATACCAAGTAATATGTTTTCTTGCCATCCTAGCGCCATTTTCAAACCCATAATAATTCATCATCAAATCCAAATGTTCCAGTAAAAAGGTCTTTTGTTTAAGAAGGACTGGAGATGGAAGAACTTTTCCCATTTTTAAAAACTTTGTTACGTGGTTAAGAAACCATGGCTTCCCATAAGCCCCTCTACCAATCATTACTCCGTCTGCACCAGATATTCTGATACATTTTTGAGCGTCGTAGACTGTTTGAATATCTCCATTTGCTATTACGGGGATTCTCACATTGTCTTTAACTTTTTTTATGAATGACCAATCTGCTTCGCCCTTATACGCTTGACAGCGGGTTCTGCCGTGTACGGCGACCATCTGTATTCCTTCGCTTTCCGCGATTTTAGCTAATTCTGGAGCATTTCTATTGTTACTGTCCCATCCCGTTCGCATTTTTAATGTCACGGGGATTGATACTGCGCTAACGACCGACCTTATTATACTGTTAGCTGCATCTAAATCTTGCATCAATGCTGAACCGGCAAATTTATTTACTACCTTTTTTGCTGGGCATCCCATATTAATATCTATAACCGCAGCACCGCGATCCTCGCTCATTTTAGCGGCTAATGCCATATCCCCTGGATCCCATCCCGCAAGCTGAACAACTAAGGGATACTCTGCCTCACAATCGGTTTTTAGTTTTCTGATCCCAGAATTCTCGGAATTTAGCATTTCTCTAGAGGCAATCATTTCAGAGAAAACTAGTTCTGGTCCTTGCTTTCTAATCATTTTTCGATAGGGTTGATCAGTCACACCCGACATGGGAGCTAAAAAGACAGGGGTATCTATATAAATATCCCCAATTTGAATGCCCATTTTTTAGCCGCCCGCATTTTTTGCTCATTATTTAATCAGAATATTACCGATAAAAAATGGAAAACAAAAGCATTTTATTGAATTAAATGACTATCTGCGCAACAAATTTAACTCCTGGATAGGCGAGAGTTAAAAGTAAATATGCGAGCATTATAAATCTTACTGCGATTTTACCTCGGACGCCTGTCCTCTCCTGTAAAAATAGAATAATACCAATGACAACCATTGCCAAAATTGTGAAAACAGTTTTGTGATCAAAAATTAAAATCGCACCCGTCGAAAAATACTGTAATGAGAGCCCAGAGATGAAACCGCAGACTAAAATCGCTTCGGCAAAAATTAATAACTTTGTTTGGATATCGTTACATTCATTGATTGACGGTAATAATGCCGTAAATTGATTGCTTTGCTTACTTTTCAGATTTTTTTGGCTTAAATAAACAGAGAAGGAAACTATTGCTGCTAATGTAATCGACGCATAGGTCAATATTCCACTGATTATATGTGCAAATATCCAGTTAGAAGACGAATAAAACACATAAGATGTATTATCTATCGCATCTAGACCAACTGCCCCTATATTAACCAAAATAAGGTACGGAAATAAAAGTATCGATAAACGATGGAAAAAGGGATATCTTGAACAAATTATCCCAAAAAGAACCAGGATAACTAAAACAGTAATCCTCAGCGAAAAGGCAACCCCACCCCCCCAATGTGAAAGCAGGACACTAAGAGGAGTTAATGCCGCACCCAAAAAGGCAATAAATAAAAACAACCATTTCAAACCATATGTTGATTGCGGCCTTAAATAGCTTAGCATAAAGGCAGGAATAAAAAGCACTACGGAGAGAATATTTATGCTTAAAGACATTGTCATGAAGCTACTTTATCATATCCAAAACCGATAACTCCCACTTAAAAACTCTAACCAAGTAAATAAATTTATGACATCAGAAAAGCAAGTTAATGTTTTTGCCCTAGTAATGGCAGCGGGTTCAGGAACACGCGTTGGTGGTGAAATACCAAAACAATATAGACTAGTAGCGGGCGAAAGCATCTTATCCAGAGCCATAAAACCATTGCTAGAACACCCTAAAATTAGCGCAGTGACTGTGGTAATTTCAGAATTGGATGAATCTCTTTTTCGACAACATTGTGGACATTTAAAAAACATCTCCTTTATTTTTGGAGGCAAAGATAGACAGGAATCTGTTCGATTAGGATTAGATTCTTTTTCAAGATTAAATCCGGAATTTGTCCTTATTCATGATGGAGCGCGTCCCTTTCTCCCTAAAAACGTTATCGACGATATATTGTTTGGACTGGAAACCGAAGACTGTGTAATTCCTGTTTTGAGAATCAATGATAGCTTAAAAGAAGCAGTAGCCGACAGAATCACAAGATCAATTGATAGAAATCAATACCTGAGGACACAAACTCCGCAAGGTTTTCGATATAGTAAGATTATGGAGGCACATTTAGCCAAACGGGGCCTATCCTTATCGGATGATGCGGCCTTACTGGAAGAAAGTCAGAGTTTAGCAACCGTGAATGGCAGTGAAGATTTATTTAAAATTACTTATGAAAATGACCTCAAAAAAGCAGCCCGATTTATCGCTTCAAATTTTGAATACAGAGCAGGACACGGATTTGACGTTCATAAATTTGGCCTAGGAAAAGGTGTAATTTTATGTGGGGTTCATCTGCCGCACGAGCTATCGCTTATCGGACATTCCGACGCGGATGTAGCATTACATGCGATCACTGACGCGTTGCTGGGAGCATTAGCCGAGGGCGATATAGGTGAACATTTTCCGCCAACTGAATCAGAATGGAAGGATGTTTCTTCGAGGGTTTTCCTACAAAAAGCTATAGGATTAATGGAAGAAAAAGGGGGTGAAATTGTAAATGTGGACCTAACAATAATATGTGAACTTCCAAAAGTTGGGGCTTTCAAACCTCGGATGCGGCAAAACCTCGCTGATATATTTCAAACCCCAATGAAGAATATAAATATTAAAGCGACGACCACCGAAGGACTTGGAGCAATGGGCCGTAAAGAGGGAATTTCCAGTCATGCAAGCGTAATGGTTCGGCTTCCAGTGTGAAATGGCTAAAATAGAACCCTCCTTAAAACAACCAGCTATTTTTTTAAGCACCCTAGGGGGTATAGGTTACCTCCCAAAAGCACCAGGGACTTGGGCATCATTAGCAACGCTAGCACCAGTTTTTTTTATACAAAGTTATACAGGTCCCCTTGGTTTGATAGTTTTTTGCTCTCTCGTTTTTATAATTGGAATATGGGCATGTACACATCATGAAAAACTTACAAAGTCGCATGACTCAAAACATTGTGTGATAGATGAATGTTTAGGACAAAGTTTGGTGTTATTATTCACACCCAATGAACTTTTATTCTATTTACTTGCTTTTGCATATTTTCGTTTTTTTGACATTATTAAACCTTGGCCCACAAATTGGTTTGATCGAAATGTCGAGGGAGGGCTTGGTGTAATGTTCGATGATGTCGTTGCAGGGGCTCAAGCAATTATCGCGATGATCTTAACGCTTAAATTTCTAGACATTTTTTAATTGGTGAATGGTATTTGTATGGTGAACTCGATATTTCCACTGGAAATTAATAATAGAGTTTCTGGCATTTTAAAACTTTGCAAACAAAAAGGCGTTACAATTGTGACAGCAGAGAGTTGCACCGGAGGACTTATAGCTGGATGCTTGACGGAGGTTCCGGGCTCCTCCGCTGTTATTGAGGGCGGCTTTGTGACGTATTCAAATCAAGCTAAAATGTCGATGTTATCCGTAAAATTAGAACAATTAGATCAATATGGTGCCGTCAGTGAAGAAGTCGCCCGGTCAATGGCTGAAGGAGCATTAGGAAGCTCTAAAGCCGATATAGCAATAGCTTGCACAGGTGTGGCTGGACCTGGTGGCGCCACAGATACGAAACCAGTCGGATTAGTGCACTTATCGTGCGCTTCAAGACAACACCCTACTTTACACAAAAAGTGTAATTTTTCTGGTGAAAGAAGCACGATCCGCTTAGCCACCGTTAACGCAGCTTTTGGGCTCATTGAAGCTCAATTAAATCTTATTTAATCTCTGGCACAATACTCTTTGAAATGGTCTGATCAAGAGCTTCATAATCGTGATAACCGATGGTTTTGTATATCTCTTCACGCTTCATTAATTTATTCAAATATCCTCCCTGTCCGTCTTTTTCATTAAGATGAGAGTAAAGATCCTGCATTGCCATCGCTTCGCAACGCAACGATGTAACCGGCCAAATTACAATGCTGAAACCAAGGTTTTTAAACTCGGCCCCGGTTAAGTATGGTGTTCGGCCAAATTCAGTCATGTTTGCCAGTGTGGGTACACTTATGGCATCATTAAATCTCTTCATATCGTCTTTATTTGTAAGTGCCTCGGGAAAAATAATATCTGCTCCCGCTTCCACGTATAATTTTGCGCGATCTAATGCTGAGTCGAACCCCTCTGAGGCAGCCGCATCTGTTCTGGCAATAATCCGCAAATGTTTTCGGGCCTGCCTTGCTGCGGATATTTTTCTAGCCATAGCTTCAGGGGTATTTAATAACTTATCCGAAAGATGACCACATTTTTTTGGGAGAATTTGATCTTCAATTTGAACTGCTGCAGCACCAGCCCCCTCCAATTCCTGAACCAAGCGCATTACGTTTAACGCCTCACCATAACCGGTGTCCCCGTCGACGATAAGTGGGAGTTTTGATGATCTACAAATCACGCGAACAAATAGGAGAAGCTCCTCCATAGTCATCACTCCCAGATCAGGTAACCCAAGACTTGATGATAAAGCTCCCCCAGATAAATATAGAGCTTCAAAACCGGCTTCCTTTGCTAAAAGTGCCGCTAGAGCATTGTGCGCACCAGGCACGCGAATAATATCAGGCCCAGAACATAGTTTTTCCAGTTGTTCTCCCGGTGCCAGAGGACTATCCAGATGCGTAAACCAAGTCATATAAAACCCCATATATTAGTTATTTGAACTAAAGATTGATTGTCACTTTGAAACTAAAATTTTTATATTAGTATAAAGGAGTAGTTTTGACATCTAGATTTTTCAGAACCGATCGCCATAATGTTACTCAAGTTAAGCCTAGAAAAATTGGAAATCGATGTTTAATATTATTGGACTTGGCATTAGTCTGACTTGTTTTTGGCTCTCGATGTCGGGCCATTACACCACATTTGTACTGTCATTAGGGGCTGCCTCCGTTCTGTTTGTTGTATATCTCACGAGGAGGATGGACTTTTTTGATCAAGATACGTTTCAATTTTCTATTAAATGTAAGCATTTCGGTTACTGGATTTGGCTTGGGAAAGAAATTTTTAACGCTAATATCGCTGTTGCCAAAGTTATACTCTCCCCCAAACTAAAAATCTCTCCTCGAATGATAGAGTTCAAATCATCACAAAAGACAGAACTAGGCCTGGTTATATTTGCAAATTCAATAACCTTAACACCAGGAACGGTGTCTGTAGATATAGAGGACGACAAAGTAATTGTTCACGCACTTAATGCTGAACTAGCGGAGGGCGTTTTAAATGGGGAAATGGATAAAAAAGTTACCGCATTAGAGGGGTTATAAAATGTTGATTGCTGCAACAGTCGCCCTCTTAATTGCTATGGCATTGACATTATTTCGGGCCGTTGCTGGCCCGAGCCTGTTCGATAGAGTCCTAAGCGCAAATAGTTTTGGAACAAAAATCGTGTTATTAATTGGGTTATTGGGATTTTTAACCGAGCGGCCTGAATTTCTTGATATAGCTTTACTTTACGCACTGGTAAATTTTGTTGGTACAATTGCGATTTTAAAATTTTTCCGATATCGAAACCTGGGGTTGTCCAGTGATGAAATTGCAAACAGAGAAGATAATTGATGATTGATATTATTATTAATAGTGCATCAGCCATTTTAATGGGTGCAGGTTCCGTATTCATATTAATTGGAGCTTTGGGTCTTGTTCGTCTTCCTGATTTTTATACGCGAATGCATGCTGCCGGCGTCACAGATACACTTGGTGCGGAATTACTACTACTGGGCATGATGCTACAAGCAGGTTTAAGCCTCGTTACCCTAAAACTCGTATTAATCGCTTTATTCATCTTTTTTACCAGCCCCACTTCCACCCATGCAGTAGCAAATGCAGCAAGAGTTATGGGGCTTCGCCTAGTTTCGATACCTGAAGATGACCTTACGTCAAAAGAAAAAAATTAGAGGCGTCTATGCTAGATATGGTTACCGTTGTAGATGTTGTTTTACTTGCACTTTTATCCACCACTGCAGTGGCAATATTGATAATGCGTCATTTATTTGCAGTAGTCGCGTTAACAGGGGCTTTTAGTTTATTGTCAGCCGGTTTACTTGTTACTTTAGACGCAGTAGACGTTGCTTTCACAGAAGCCGCTGTGGGAGCTGGTATTTCTACAGTACTCATGTTAGGAACCCTGGCATTAACGCGCAGAAGAGAGTCTAGACCACCTCGCCTATCTCCTATAGGGCTCCTTATTATTACGATAACCGGCGGAGCATTAATTTATGCTACACCAGATATGCCCAAATTTGGAGATCCTAACGCCCCAAGTCATCAACACATTATCCCTTCTTACATTAAAGGATCTCAAGATGACATCGGGATACCTAATATCGTTACCTCAATACTTGCAAGCTATAGATCCTTCGACACGCTTGGCGAGGTAGCAGTTATATTTACTGCAGGGATGGGTGTGATTATTCTTCTTGGACGAAGACGCGAGGATGAACATGGTTATTCCGAAGATGGGGCGGCTTACCCTCTCAAGGACAAAAACAAACCAAAGATTAACGACGAGACGAGCACATGAGGCACCATTTAGTCTTGAGAGTAATCTCTAAGATGTTGATACCATTCATACTTCTTTTTGGGCTTTATGTCCAATTTCATGGAGACTTTGGTCCCGGAGGCGGATTTCAAGCAGGCGTGATTTTTGCCGCAGCTTTTATTCTTTACGCCTTAGTATTTGGAGATGATCAAGCTCGACAGGTTATACCTGACAAAGCCTTAATACTTTTAGTCCCTTTAGGCTTAATTTTATATGCAGCAACAGGTTTTTATGGATTAATTTTGGGAGGCAATTTTCTCGATTATAATGTTCTCTTGGACTCTCCCAAAGCAGGGCAACATATTGGAATTTTTCTTGTCGAACTTGGCGTTGGTATAACAGTAGCTGCCGTTATGATTAGTATTTTTAGGGCATACGCGGGCAGAACACGAGCCATCGATGACGAGGACTGGTAACAATGCTGGCCGCAATACTTGATCATTATAATTACTGGTTAATTATATTTTTAATGATGATAGGATTATATATCGTGGTTTCTCGCGGTAATTTAATCAAAAAAATCGTTGGACTGAATATTTTTCAGACATCTGTTTTTCTTTTATATATCACAATTGGAAAGGTTAATTATGGGACTGCGCCAATCCTAACCGGGCAACCTGAGACATTTTCTAATCCGCTTCCACATGTCCTGATACTCACCGCTATTGTTGTCGGAATAGCCACCACGGCACTTGGTCTGGCCCTAGTAGTCCGTATCAGAGAGAGTTATGGAAGTATTGAAGAAGAGGACATTTCTGTTTCTGAGCAATTCCAAGCTGAATCAGAAGTGAACAAGATTTCGTCATGACTAACTGGCTGCACCATATCCCCATATTAATCGTCGCGGTTCCTCTCATTAGTGCACCAATTTGTGTCCTATTTACCTTTGGGGCTAACCGCAAGGCGGCTTGGTTATGGACCTTGTTAGTAAGTTGGTTTGCATTTTTGTGTGCTATTTATTTATTAAATCACGTTTTAGAAAACGGAGAAATAAGCTATCATTTAGGGAGCTGGAAACCGCCACTCGGAATAGAATATAGAATAGACCTTATTAATGCTTTTGTACTATTGATAGTATCAGGCATCAGTGCGGTAGCGATTCCTTTCGGGCGATTAGTAGTCGATAGAGAAATAGAGCCAGATCGCCAA
Source organism: SAR116 cluster bacterium AG-313-A07 (assembly GCA_003284265.1). Lineage (GTDB taxonomy): Bacteria > Pseudomonadota > Alphaproteobacteria > Thalassobaculales > Thalassobaculaceae > UBA7326. The sequence goes on along the minus strand of QBVV01000029.1, from coordinate 3,575 downwards.
ATCCTTTTTTATACTTCCTATTTGCTTTGCTTGACGGGTCTCTTAGGTGTGACGATAACTGGAGATGCGTTCAATATCTTTGTATTCTTAGAAATATCATCGCTGTCATCATACGTGCTTATTGCTATGGGAGTTCGAAGTGACAGAAGGGCATTAACAGCAGCATATAATTATTTAATACTTGGTACGGTGGGCGCTACATTTTTTGTAATCGGCCTCGGTTTTCTCTACATGGTTACTGGAACCCTCAATATTATGGATTTATCCGATCGACTAATGCAATTGGCCGATAACAAGGCGGTACACGCTGGCTATGCATTTATAATAATCGGCCTAGCATTGAAGATGGCGTTATTTCCAATGCATGTTTGGTTGCCCAACTCGTATACCTATGCTCCCTCTCTGATCAGTATTTTTTTAGCTGCCACTGCAACCAAGGTATCAATTTATGTTCTTCTCCGCTTTCTATTCACAGTCTTTGGGTTTTCTTTTGATTTCATACCATTAACTCTAACATTTATCTTTTTACCTCTAGCGATTATTGCCATTTTCTTTGGTTCGATTGGGGCTATATTTCAAACGAACATAAAACGCTTATTTGCCTATTCGAGCGTAGCTCAAATCGGATATATAGTCATAGGCATAGCACTTTCTAATACGATTGGTTTAGCCGCAGCTGTCTTGCATATTTTCAATCATGCGCTCATAAAAGGTGCAATTTTTATGGCGGCAGGTTGCTTGGTTTATCGCGTAGGAAAATTAACCACGGACTCTATACGTGGACTAGGTAAAGAAATGCCATGGACGTTTTCCGCCCTGGTATTGGCGGGTCTAAGCTTAATAGGCATCCCCACAACCGTGGGCTTTATAAGCAAATGGTATTTATTATTGGGTATTATGGAAAACGGCTGGTGGCCGCTAATTCCGTTGATAGTAATAGGTTCATTGTTGGCAGTAGTTTATATCTGGAAAATAATAGAGGTAGCATATTTTTTTCCAGCGCCACCAGATAGAGCACCAGTTAGTGAGGTGCCAATAGAATTACTTATACCGCTTTGGATCCTCATAGGATGCAATTTTTACTTTGGAATTCAGGCTGACATCACTATTGGTATTGCTAAAGAAGCAGCAACCATTCTCTTGGATAACCGTCCATGAGCACCGAATTAGTCATTGCTCTTGCTTTAATTACGCCATTGATAGGTTCTATTGGTATTTTCTTATGTGCAAACATACCCAATTTAAGGGAAACAATAACTCTGCTTTCAGCTGGGGTTTTATTCACGTTTATATGTTTTCTTCTGCACCAAATATCAAATGGTCAAAACGCTAGTTTTAGATTGTTTGAGGTGATACCTAACCTCATGATAGCATTCAATATCGAGCCACTAGGAATGCTATTTGCTACAATTGCATCCGGGTTATGGATCATCAATTCATTATATTCAATTGGTTACATGAGAGGTAACCAAGAGGAACATCAAACCCGTTTTTACATTTGTTTTGCAATAGCTATTTCAAGTTCTATGGGAATTGCCTTTGCTGGCAATATGTTTACGCTTTTTATCTTTTATGAAATTTTAACATTATCGACTTACCCGCTTGTTACACATAAAGGAACCCCCGAAGCGAAGGCTGGTGGGCGACGATATCTAGGGCTTCTCATCGGCACCTCAATCGGGTTCCAACTAATTGCCATTATATGGACATGGTTTTTGACTGGCACTCTGGACTTTACACCGGGAGGTATTTTGAGCGGTAAAATTGAACCAACTATTTTACCTTTCTTACTAGCTCTATACATGTTTGGTATAGGTAAAGCAGCGCTGATGCCTTTCCATAGTTGGTTGCCCGCTGCTATGGTCGCCCCCACACCTGTGAGCGCATTGCTCCACGCTGTTGCCGTCGTCAAGGCGGGAGTTTTTACAGTTTTAAAAGTTGTTGTATACATTTTTGGTATTGAATTTTTAAGTTCCACAGGGGCATCAACATGGTTGATTTGGGCAGCATCATTTACGCTTTTGGCTTCTTCTTTAATTGCTCTTAGCAAAGATAATTTAAAAGCCCGTTTAGCATATTCTACAGTTAGTCAACTATCATACATAGTATTGGCTGCTGCCCTGGCCACCAAATTAAGCATTTTAGGAGCAGGACTTCATATAGCTACGCATGCTTTAGGGAAAATTACACTGTTTATGTGTGCCGGAGCCATTTATGTGGCTACACACAAAACCGAGATCAGCGATATGGATGGCTTAGGAAGAATAATGCCGTTTACATTTATAGCTTTTGCAATTGCCGCTTTTAGCATAATTGGATTACCACCTTTTGCTGGAATTTGGAGTAAATGGTATATGGCATTGGGCGCGGCAAACCTTGGATTATATCTGATTATTGCGGTCTATATGGTTAGTTCATTATTAAATGTCGGATATTTACTCCCTGTTGTTGCACGAGCATTCTTTAAACCGCTGCCTCAGCAATTACAGGCCTCTGGATCAAAAAGTCTCCGTGAGGCCCCTCTCCTGTGCGTTATACCGCTTTGCATTACTGCACTTGGATGTTTAGTTCTTTTCTTTTTTGCAGGTGAAGTTATCGATCTCTTGCGACCAATTGTAAATTAAGGTGTTGATGTGATTAATCCTGATAAATCCAGCGTTAAGACGCCCCAAAAATGCATCACAATTAATGATCATGAGGTGCATTGGATAGAGAGAACAACAACCATCAAAGGCATTTTGTACGGACTATTTATAATCTGCATTGCTCTATTCGTGGCAGACGCCTTTTATCATAAACACATTGTTTTTGAGGTTCAGTCGCTGTTTGGCTTCTATGCTATCTTCGGGTTTTTCATGTGTGTTGGATTAGTTCTCGCGGCAAAATTTTTAAGGTTATTTCTTATGAGGAATGAGGACTATTATGACAGTGATAGATAACCTCATTCTGAGCATCAACCCCGGTATTTTCTTGATAATTGGTGGCTTAATATCAACCATTTTGCCATTAAAAATTGCTCAGAAGTTTAACATTGCACTCCCTTTACTGCTGCTGTTAAGCCTATGTAATACAGAACAAGGTAATCACTTCAGTTCGCTGTTCCTCGGCTTCAACCTAGAATTATTTAGGGTTGACGCTTTTAGCTATATCTTTGGCATCATTTTTTTAATTGCTATCGCAGTTGCAAATCTTTATTCAATCGGTGCAACCTCAGGCAAAATTGAATCATCCTCATCAATGATTTATGCAGGGAGTGCTACCGCTGCCGTTTTTGCGGGGGACCTAATCACTCTTTTTATTTTCTTTGAAATTGCCGCTATTTCCTCGGTGTTTTTAATATGGGCAAGGGGTACTGAAAGAGCTTTTTCAGCTGGTTTTAGATACTTAATAGTTCAAATCGGTGCCGGGGTCATACTTTTGTCTGGCATTCTTATCTATGCATCCACTTTGGGCACAATAGACTTTAATGAAATTGGGATTGACGCACCTGGTGGACTGCTGATTTTTATTGCATTTGGTATAAAATGCGCATTTCCATTTTTTCATAACTGGCTTCAAGATGCTTATCCTGAAGC
>QBVV01000028.1 GCA_003284265.1 SAR116 cluster bacterium AG-313-A07 | reverse complement strand
ATTGCTTCTGGCGAACTTCGTTTGCAGGCTTTCGGGGTTTCTGAGCCATCAAGTGGAACCGACACCCTGTCCTTGCGAACCACTGCGGTGAAGAAAGGGAATGATAAATACGTTATCAATGGTCAGAAAATATGGACTTCGCGGGCCGAACATTCAGATTTGATGCTGTTGCTTGCAAGGACTACCCCGGTAGAAGAAGTTCAGAAGCGAACAGATGGTTTGTCCGTTTTCCTCGTTGATATGAAAGAGAGCTTGGGCAAGGGCATGGAGATAAGTCCAATACGGACGATGATAAATCACTCTACCACCCAAATATTTTTTGATGAGCTGGAAATCCCCGCAAATAGTTTGGTTGGGGAAGAAGGTAAAGGGTTCAGATATATTCTGGACGGAATGAATGCCGAAAGGATTTTAATTAGTCACGAATCCCTTGGTGATGCCCGTTGGTTTATCAAAAAGGCTGTTGACTATGCCAACGAACGAGAAGTTTTTGGTCGTCCTATCGGCAAAAACCAAGGCGTCCAATTTCCGATAGCAAAAGCCTATGCGAATACTGAAGCAGCCGCACTGATGTCTAAGAGAGCGGCTGATTTGTTTGAGGCTGGGGAGCCATGTGGGGCAGAATCTAATATGGCTAAGATGCTCGCCGCTGATGCTGCCTGGGAAGCGGGGGATACATGCATGCAGACATTTGGCGGGTTCGCGTTTGCTGAAGAATACGACGTGGAGCGCAAGTATAGAGAAGCTCGGCTTTACAGAGTTGCTCCTATTTCAACCAATTTAATATTGGGATATTTAGCGGAGCACATTCTTGGACTCCCGCGCTCTTATTGAGGAGTAATTTATGGATCAACCACTTGAGGGTATTTTAGTTGTAGCGTTGGAACAGGCCGTGGCCGCGCCATATTGCACCAGTAGGTTGGCAGACGCCGGGGCACGGGTCATAAAAATCGAACGCGCCGAGGGAGATTTTGCCCGTGGTTACGATCATCAGGTAATGGGGCAGTCGGCGTATTTTGTTTGGCTCAATAGGGGTAAGGAAAGTTTAGTCTTAGATATAAAAAAGCCAGATGATGCAGCGCTTCTTGAACGCATTTTAGCGAAAGCGGATGTATTTGTTCAAAACCTAGCACCAGGAGCGGCGCAGCGTGCCGGATTTGGGTCTGAGGATTTGCGTCAACGCTATCCCAAGCTGATTACTGTCGATATTTCGGGATATGGGGAGGATGGAGAATATTCCGATATGAAGGCGTACGATTTTCTGGTTCAAGGAGAAAGCGGTTTGATTTCGGTCACAGGCTCTCCAGAGGTGATGGGACGCGTGGGTGCCTCGGTATGTGATATTGCAGCGGGGATGTATTCGAAAATAGCGATCTTGGAAGCACTGATTAAACGAGGCAGAACCGGGGCAGGCTCGACAATTAAAACCTCGATGTTTGGTGGAATGGTGGAATGGCTATCGCCCTGGTTGTTACATCAGGCCTATGGTGAATTGAGCGAGCAACGCATAGGGTTACACCATCCGGCCATTGCTCCATATGGCGCGTATGAATGTGCCAATGGAGATTTAATTTTAATAGCGGTTCAGAATCAGCGAGAATGGGTAAGATTGTGCGAAGAGGTTCTCGAAAAGCCAAGCTTAGCAAATGATCAAAGGGTTGTTGATAACGTCGCTCGTTTGGCGAATAGGGAGTTTTTAGATAAAGAAATAGAGGACGTTTTATATAAGATCACAAGAGACGAGGTTCGAAAACGCCTGATAGCCGCAAAAATTGCTTTTGGCGCTGTTAATACTATTGAGGACGTCAGTGATCATCCAGCACTTAATACTATAAAAGTAAACACTCCAAAAGGAACGATAGATGTAATGGCTCCACCGTCCAGTGTGAAGGGAGAAGCGATGCCATTACTTTCTGTGCCCGAGGTTGGCGAAAATAATGATTCTATCCGCGCGGAATTTCAATAGTCGAACGGAACATATGAAAGTCTTCGATCGGATATAAACCCGATTCTTTGAACATTAACTGCCCAAATTACAAATAGAGTTCCTTTTTCTTCATATAGAATTTCCGTTTTTGCCAAAATTTTGTGCAAATCTGTAATAAAAATACCAAAAAAAGTATCAAACGGCTTTTCACAGCATTGTCATCTTCTATTCAGTCGGTTAGGCTCACTACAGTCTATGCCATGTTTGTTGCGTCAGTAATTAAATTTTAACTTCGTAACGTAAGGTGGTGTCAGAAGATTTTAAGTAGCTTCTGGGCTAATGAGTTCACCTTGAAACACAGGGTGGGAATATAAACAGGGAGGAATTAGTATATGAGTAAAACACTTCTAAAAACTGCTGCTCTCGCTGCTGTCGCTGGTGCATTCGCGCTTAGCCCAGTTTCGGAAGCGCAGGCTAAAAAAGTTAAGTGGAAAATGCAGGCAGCTTTTGCCAGTACACTTGCGCATTTAGGTCCTGCAGGGCAGCGTATCGCAGATCACATTACCGTTGCTTCTGGGGGAAAATTTTCAGTTAAGTTTTTTGAGCCGGGCGCATTGATCCCGCCGCTAGAGTGCTGGGACGCTGTGTCAAAAGGTTCTGTTGAGTCTTGTTATACAACACCGGGTTACCATACAGGTAAATACCCAGGGCTAGCATTCATGACCGCTGTTCCATTTGGTCCTGGAGCTGGCGAATTTATGGCTTGGCAATGGTTCGGTGGCGGGAAAGATATCGCTACGAAAATCTACTCAAAACATAATCTAACATCAACAGCATGCGGTTTGATTGGTCCTGAAACATCAGGTTGGTTCAAAGAGCCGGTTAAAGATCTAGAAAGCCTTCGTGGTCTTAAAATGCGTTTCTTTGGTCTTGGTGCAAAAGTTATGACCAAGATTGGTGTTTCAACACAGCTTCTCGCTGGTGCTGATATTTATCCAGCTCTAGAGCGTGGTGTTATTGACGCGACAGAATTCTCCATGCCTAACATGGATATTTCTCTTGGTTTCTACCAGATCGCAAAAAACAACTACTTCCCAGGGTGGCATCAACAGGTGTCAGTTGGAGAGTTCTTGTCTAACAAGAAAATGACTGATGCTTTGAGTAAGCAGAATAAGCGACTTATTAGCATTGGTTGTAAAGCAAACATGATCTATGAGTATGCAGAAACTGAAGCCCAAAACTTTGGTGCTATGCTCGAAATGAAGTCTAAATATGGTGTTACTAACCGTCGTTGGACTGATGATCAACTAGCTGTTTTCGAAAAAGCATGGATGGAAGTGGTTGAAGAAGAGTCTGCAAAGGACAAAACTTTTAAAGAGTTCGCAGACAGCTACTATTCATTCCGTAAACAGTATAAGATCTGGGGTGAAGCTCAGTCTCTTAAGCCAACATATCTAAAATAATTTAGTTTTAGATAATCACTTAATCTTAAGTGATTTTGGTATAGATTTCGGGGGCCATCTGGCCCCCGATTTTTGTTTTATGCCAGAAAAAGTTTTCAAACGTTTTTGATCGAGCGTGTGATAATCAATTGTTAACGCTTTCAATTTTAAGTTACAGTTTGATATAAAGAGCGCAAACTACTCGAAGGATAGGAACGAATGAGCCAGGAGGTTAGTAGCAAAACATCATCTGAACGCAAAGTAGCGATGATTTTGCTTTTTTTTGTTGGTGTAATTGTTTTTATTGGTGCCGTTGCCGTGGCTTTCGAGTCAGGAAATCTTATGGCCTCCGAGGAAATTGGCCGCGGCAAAGCGATTTTCTATGTATCGCAAGAATATATATCCATAGCAATGTTCCTGACCCTTGCTATTCTTCTTTTCTCTGGGTACCCGGTGGCATTCATTCTTGGTGGGTTGTCGATGTTATTTGGGATACTTGGCTACTATCTGGACATGTTCTCCCTGATTGAATTCTTTAACTTTGTCCCTAGAATTTGGGGGATGGCGGCAGAAAATCTCGTTCTCGTTGCGGTGCCAGCTTTTGTATACATGGGCGTGATGTTGGAACGCAGTGGGATAGCCAATGATTTACTTTATTGTGTCCAGGTTCTATTGCGCAGGGTTCCTGGAGCTCTCGCGTTGGCAGTGACTGTTATGGGAACGATATTGGCGGCTATGACCGGCATTATTGGCGCCTCGGTCACTATGATGACCGCGCTTGCCTTACCAACAATGATGAGACAGGGATATAGTCACGCGCTTGCAACGGGTGTAATTGCCGCGTCTGGAACGCTTGGAATACTTATTCCTCCAAGTATTATGCTGATTATAATGGCAGACTTGATGGCTATTTCAGTCGGTAATGTATTCATGGCTGCGGTAGTTCCCGGGCTAACGCTGGCAGCCTTCTATTTAATTTATGTAGCGACGCTGGCCTCAATCAAACCCAGTCTGGCGCCTCCGTTGCCTGCTAATTTATTAAATATTCCTAAAGGTGAGATGGTTCCGCTGGTTTTAAGGAGTTTTTTGCCCCCTGTTTTTCTAATTACATTAATAAAAGGCTCTATTCTTTTTGGGTTTGCAACACCATCAGAAGCAGGCGCTGTAGGGGCATTTGGCGCTACATTGTTGGCAGCAGCAAACGGCCGGTTGAGCAAAAATACATTGGTTTCGGTCTGCCATACCGCAGCACGAACAGTCTCAATGATCTTTTTCATTGTCATAAGTGCAACCTGTTTTGCATATGTTTATAGATCATTGGGGGGCGACGATGTCGTAGAACATCTCATCATTGAAAAAGCTGGTTTAGGGCCGTGGGGAATGCTGATCCTGGTAATGGTTATCGTATTTTTCCTTGGATTCTTCCTCGATTTTTTAGAGATAACATTAATTGTTCTTCCCGTTTTTACACCGTTAATAATTCAAATGGATTTTGGTGATCATCTCGCTCATGCCGATATAAAATTCTGGTTTATAATTCTCTTGGCGGTGAACCTGCAAACTTCATTTCTGACGCCGCCATTCGGTTTTGCACTATTTTACATGAAGGGAATAGCACCAAAAGAGATCCGGATTCAGTCAATTTATAAGGGTATAATACCCTTTGTGATCCTTCAGGCGCTGGGTGTTGTTACTGTTATGGCATTTCCGGAAGTTGCGCTCTGGCTAATGCACGCGGCTTATGACTGAGAAACATGAAGGACTGTTTCGACTAGAAAAAAGTATATCGTCAATATGGTAACCATCTCGGTACTTCGAATGGAAGTGTCATTTTTAACATTTCTTCATTTGCCGCGGGGGAGAGTATAGGGTAATAATGTATATCTGGTATATGAAGGTCTAAAATATCAGCATAATAGATGTCCCAAGATAAGGGATACAAAGAATTTAAATAATACGGGACGGGGATTATTAAATGGATGACTCAAGCGTAGAGACACGGTCTGGTGAGGCAAAAGTCGCGATATTAATGTTCAGCTTACTGGCATTAGTTGTAGTGCTGTGTACTTTCGGTGCTTACACGATGTCAGGATCCTTAATGATTGAGGAAGAAATCTCTCGGGGTGAAGCGCTCGTGTGGGTCGGACAGGAATATATTTCGATGGTGATGTTTGTCACCTTGGCACTTCTATTATTTTCAGGATACCCGGTTGCTTTCATTTTGGGCGGATTAGCTATGCTTTTTGGCCTACTTGGGTTTTTCCTAGATTCGTTCTCGTTAATTGAGTTTTTTAACTTCATCCCCAGAATCTGGGGACAGGCAGCGGAGAACCTCGTTTTGGTGGCTGTTCCAGCGTTCGTCTTTATGGGCGTTATGATGGAGCGGAGCGGTATAGCGAACGACTTGCTGTATTGTGTGCAGGTTCTTTTAAAGCGCGTTCCAGGAGCGCTCGCGCTCGCGGTAACTGTGATGGGAACTATCCTTGCAGCAATGACCGGAATTATTGGTGCCTCTGTAACAATGATGACTGCGCTCGCTTTACCAACAATGATGCGCCAGGGCTATAGTCACTCACTATCGTGCGGTGTGATTGCTGCTTCCGGGACATTAGGAATTTTGATCCCGCCCAGTATCATGCTCATTATCATGGCCGATTTGATGGCAATTTCTGTTGGTAACGTTTTTATGGCAGCCGTTGTTCCGGGGCTTACATTAGCAGCGTTCTATCTAATCTTTGTGGCGACAATATCGGCGTTAAAACCTGAAATGGCGCCCCCGCTGCCGGGGAATCTATTGAATGTGCCGCGGAATGAGATGGGTCCGTTGATCGCAAGAAGTTTTCTGCCACCCGTCTTTCTGATTACTCTCATCAAAGGTTCTATTTTACTCGGTTGGGCTACCCCATCAGAGGCTGGGGCTGTTGGTGCGTTTGGTGCTACTCTACTTGCGATCGCTAATGGGCGATTAGGCGGAGGAACTTTGGTCCAAGTCTGCCATACTTCGGCAAAAACGGTTTCTATGATTTTCTTTATCGTCATAAGCGCAACCTGCTTTGCCTATGTATACAGATCTCTGGGTGGTGATGATGTTGTGGAACATCTCATCGTTGAGAAAGCAGGTCTTGACGCGTGGGGGATGTTAATCCTCATTATGACGATAGTCTTTTTCCTTGGTTTCTTTCTTGATTGGTTGGAAATAACTCTTATTGTTCTGCCGGTTTTTACACCGTTAGTAGCGGGGTTAGACTTTGGTGACCATATCGCTAAGGAAGATATAAAGTTTTGGTTCATCATACTTCTAGCCGTGAACCTGCAAACGTCATTTCTGACCCCTCCCTTTGGCTTTGCCTTATTTTATATGAAAGGTATTGCTCCCCGGGAAATTAAAATTCAATCGATTTACAAAGGGATAATCCCTTTTGTGATCTTACAGGCGCTAGGTGTCATAACTGTTCTGGCTTTCCCTGACGTAGCGCTCTCTCTAATGCATCTAGTGCACGGTTAAGGAAGGAGAAACACATGGCTTCAGATGAGGTTCTCACAAGAGGTGACGAGGCAGGTGCCAATTTTTTAAACGAAGGCACCGCAAACGCATTAATACAAGTAGTCTATAAAATAAGAGGGCTAGTTGACTTTGCTGGACGTTGGGCTTCTTTGTTATTCGTCCCGATGATACTTATAACCGTTTATGATGTGTGCCTTAGAAAAACGGGTAAATTACAGATTGATATAAAATATTGGGCCGAGGACTATGGTTTTGGCCAAATCTTTGAGTCAACGTTGTTGCAGGAATCTGAATGGCACTGCCATACAGCGCTTTTTGCACTCGTTCTAGGGTTTGGTGTGATCTGGAATACTCAGGTGCGGGTTGATGTGGTCAGGGAACATCTTAAATTTCGCCGCAAAGCCTGGTTGGAATTACTAGGCGCCACTTTTTTCATGATCCCATACACAGTCGTTGTTTGTTACTTCGCTGCAATATTTGCATACGAATCCTGGGAAATAATGGAAATTTCAGCGTCACAGGTTGGTCTTCCATATCGATATATTATTAAAAGTATACTCACCCTCGGTTTATTTGTCGCAATTCTGGCGGGTATAGCGGTTTGGATACAATCCTTTCTCGCTTTATTTGCTCCCCCAGGAACAAGGTTTGAGTTAATGACCCTGGAATGGCCTGAAAATGAAGGCGATACCATAGAGGGTAAAGAACGTATGAATGTTGACCTTACTGTTTCTGTGGAAGAAGATTTGAGCAAGCAGACTGAGCAAATTCTTGGCGCTGATGACAAGAAAAAATAAGTTTTATCGTTTTATCTTTGCAGAAAAGCTCAAATGCTATTTCTATAATACAAAGGGGTGTTTGGGAGTTAATCCAAACACCCTTTGTAAATAGTGACGGATTAACGGCACGATATGTTCAAATTGCAAAATTTTCTAAAGCGGTATGTGTGGGATCCTGAAACTACGCCTTATTTTACCGCTATTTCAAAATTAAGTAGAAGTCAGGCGGACAGCGAACTTTTCTTTTTCGCTATAATGGGCTCTGTTTTGTTTGGCGTTGGCACGTTCACGTCGATTACAGGCCAGGCTCCATATGGAGTTTCTAAAATTGCAGCAATTTATTGCTTCACTATTGTTTCGGCGGTGGTTTTGGTGGGAACCGTGAAAAATATATATGCGGCCTACTATGCCGTTAGTGCGCCATTCGTCGTGCTAGGCACGATCCTTCTTTATGGCTTCCCGACCAAGATGGAATTAGTGGATGAACTTGTTTTATTAGCTATTGTTGTTTGTATAGCCCGGTATATGTGGAGAGTGATCACCATTTGCCGGGTCTATAAAATTTTACCAACTCGAGAACCTGAGAACCAAACGCGGCGCAGATTATTCTAGTTTTTCCTTGGTGTGATAATGTTAAATAAAGCCAATATTCTCATCCTAAAATATTTTCAGTTGCATCAATTTGTCTTCTTTGGCGGAATAAGTATTCTACTTTTGGTTGATTTCTTTTTGCTGGAGGAGTGGGCCACATTTTGGATTATGATTTTCTGGGCAATGGTTTTTGGGGTTCATTTTATGATCTTCCGCGCACAAAATGTAAATGACGAATGGCTAGAAGAAAAAATAATCTTTGATGTCTATAGACCATGGGATTATGGGCATATAGATCAAATAAAAAGAAATCCTTTTGGGAAATCGATCTACCGCACAGAGAAAGGCAAAGTGGATACTGGTGCGAAAAAGAAAGATAAATGAGATTAATTAGCCCCCAATATTGGAGCACTTGGCCAAAGTGAGGTTGGTGTCTTTCGACACCAAAATGATAACCTACTATATGAAATCTGATATGATGTTTGACTATATTATAGTGGGAGCAGGTTCTGCGGGTTGTGTACTTGCGAACCGCCTCACTGAAGACCCATCCATTAAAGTGCTGTTAATTGAAGCAGGCGGTTCAGATAACTGGTGGAATTGGAAAATCCATATGCCGGCGGCATTGGCATATCCATTGAGTAACGATGCTGTTAATTGGGCATATAAGTCAGAAGCAGACCCATACATGAATAATCGCCAAATGTATTGCCCGAGAGGCAGAGTGTTGGGTGGATCGAGTTCAATTAATGGCATGGCTTATGTTCGTGGACATGCCTATGATTATAATCGTTGGGCCCAGATTGATGGATGTCAGGGATGGTCGTATTCTGATTGCTTACCTTATTTTAAGCAGGCAGAGAGCTTGGACATAGGGGGAGATACTTATCGGGGCAATGATGGCCCACTCAAAGTAACAGCTGGTAAGATGAACAATCCCTTGCATAAAGCCTGGATAATGGCGGGTAAGGAAGCTGGTTATCCAATTACCGAAGACCCTAATGGTTATCAACAAGAGGGTTTTGGACGTATGGATATGACCGTGGATAATGGGCGTCGTTCCAGTGCCGCTAAGGCTTATTTGAGACAAGCATCAACTAGGAAAGGACTGACGATCAAAAAGAATACAATCGTAAACCGTATAATTATAGAAGATGGCAAGGCCATTGGGGTAGAGTTTACAAAAAGAGGCTCTACGATATGCGTTTACGCGACAAAAGAGGTAATCTTGAGTGCAGGCGCCATAAATTCGCCGCAGTTATTAATGTTATCCGGGATAGGACCAGCTAATCATTTAGCAAATCTAGATATACCGATAGTGCAAGATTTACCGGGAGTGGGAGAAAATCTTCAGGATCACCTAGAAATATATCTTCAAATGGAGTGTTTGCAACCGATATCACTTTACGGTGTCCAAAACCCACTTTCCAAACTAATGATTGGTCTTCAGTGGATTTTTACCCGCTCAGGTCTAGGTGCCACAAATCATTTTGAATCAGGTGGTTTTATCCGTTCCCATGCAGGGGTGGCACATCCAAATATCCAATACCACTTTCTCCCCATAGCGATGAATTATGATGGAAGTACCGCTCAGAAATGTCACGGGTTTCAGGTGCATGTTGGCCCAATGAGGCCTACTAGCCGCGGTCGGGTTCGGCTTGGTTCTAATGATCCCACATCCGCTCCAAAAATATTATTTAATTATATGTCAACCGAAATAGACCGTTTAGAGATGAGGGAGGCTATTCGTCTTACCCGAGAAGTTTTAAATCAACCGGCTCTTACTTCCTTAAGCGGGAAAGAATTATTGCCAGGAATTACAGTGCAAACAGATGAAGAAATTGATTCATTCGTTAGGGAGTATGGTGAAAGTGCCTATCATCCATCATGCACCTGCGCTATGGGGAAAGGTAAATTGTCTGTCGTTGATAATTCTGGCCGTGTTCATGGCTTAAAGGGCCTAAGGGTGGTAGACGCTTCAATTATGCCGTCAATAGTAAGTGGAAACCTTAATGCCCCCACTATAATGATAGCAGAAAAAATCGCGGATGTTATTAGGAAAAACGGACCATTGCCCCCAATACACGCTAAAACGTGGGAAAACCCGGACTGGGAGTCTCTTCAGCGATAGGATTATTAAGAGAGCAGTTAATCCTAAAACGGTTAACTCTGTGTAGTTGACCCGGGGAAAGTGCGTTTTCCCTTGCGTTTTTCCATCATTCTCTTCCACCGTTTAAGAACATTTGCCTTTCTTTCCACGAAAGCCTTTCTCAGCCGTTCATTTTCCTTTTTTCGTTGGGCTTTAAACCGAAGAGTATTTTGTAATCTATTTTCTTTTGCGCTGTGGAGATCCAGCTTTAATTGTTTCTGGTTAGAAAACCACTCTGAGGTTGCGTTCACCGGAACTGCGGGTGTGAAATTTGAGTTTTGAATTTTTCTGAGTTTCTCCACGGCTAAGCGGTATCTTTGCCCTCGTTGCTTATCATTGGAATGGTAATGTTCAATTGCACTTTGCCATGAACCATGGTCCTCAAATAACTGGGTTAGAAAATTGCCAGCGTAGCTAACATTCAACTTGGGATTAAATGCATCCTGAAGATTTTTAAAAGCATGTGGATGGTAATACAAATTTATTTGCATACAACCAACATCAATATTTTTGATTCCTTGCTTTTGTAGTTTGCGAACAGCTCTTAGGGCTTGGTGTTTGGTCTTGTGATAAACGCCTTGACCTCTGGAGGTCACTGTCCAAGGCCATGATAAGCTTTGCTTATTCTGGTTGTCCCAGCGACCTGTTTCCTTCAAAGAAATCGCCTTCAAAACATTTTTGGGTAAGCCCATCTGTGTTTCAACTGGATAGATAGCCGAAGAGCAAAGATTGGCGGTTTCGCGATTTATCGTCTCAGCATTTGAGTTGAAACTATTTATCAGCAGAAACAAAAACAGGGTGTTTTTGATGATTTTGATCATAATGTCTCCTCTTATGACAAGAAGCAAACTTTATGCCAAAAAGTCTTTATTCGGCGGCGAGATCATTTGATGTTAAAAGGTTGCCCAGAAAACCCATGAAATTTGTCATAGCTTTGGCTAGAAGTTCTATATTATCTAGTCGTTCGATCAGTTTTTCATCCATATATAATGACCTATTCAATTCTATCTGAATTGCATGCACGCCTTCTTTTGGTTTTCCATAGTTTCTAGTTATAAAGCCTCCGGCGTAGGGAATATTGCGCCGTACAGAGAAACCATACCCTGACAAAATATCTATCGCTGAATTAATAATATCTCTATGGCATGACGTACCATAACAATCGCCTAGTACAATATCCCCCAGGCTCCCAGTACTCGATCGGCAGGAATTTTTATACTTATTCGTCCCTGAAGGCATAGAATGACAATCCAGCAAAATACAGTATCCAAATTCATTTTTCGTATCATCGATTAGGGTTTTAAGGGTCTGATGATAGGGCCAGTAAAAGTTATTGATTCGAGTTTCTGCTTCTATAAATGTCAATTTATCCCTGTATATCTTTTCTCCATTAGATACCACACGGGCTATAGTTCCCAGACCAGCAGAAATACGACTGTTTTGGGTTGTGACAAAATTTGGTAAAATATCAGAGAACATTGAAGGGTCTAGTTCAAACGGTTGCCTATTAACATCCAAAAAAGCTCGCGGGAACAAAGCTTTTATAAAAGGTGCCCCTAGCGTTGGCGCAGAATCAAAAATTTCGTCAACAAAACTGTCCTCTGAAGACCGAAGGCGCAATGGCGTAAGATCGGAAGCATCTACGAATTTTTGAGGATAATTTCTTCCGCTGTGCGGTGAGGAGACAACTAACGGCAATGCTTGTTTCAAGGGCCTTTTAACATCTATCTTACCCTTGATAATATAATTTGGATCACCCGTCATAGTCACTTATCTCATAGAACCTAAAAGTCCATCGTCTACTGTCAGTAATTATAAAACAATTATATCCTGACATATTCTGTCTTGCTAAAGTTCCTATTTTCGCTATAACGACGGTTCTCGCAAGTAGTATTTGTTTAGATGTGAAATGGGCGCGTAGCTCAGCGGGAGAGCACCTCGTTGACATCGAGGGGGTCACTGGTTCAATCCCAGTCGTGCCCACCATTTCGCGGAAAACATTTCGTAAGATTATTTTATTGGTGCCCTAGGGCTTTACCATATTGCGAATTTTAGCTGTTTGTTCTTTCCCTGCGCTTATCATCAAGCCCAAGTCGCTTCCACCCAACACCATTTGAACGCCCATGTGCACATATTTTTCGATAAGGTCTGGGCTGTATATACCCCCCATTCCCACATGTTTCCCATTCTTTTTGCATGCAGAAATCGTTGCTTCATAGGCTTTAATGATACTGGGGTGGTCTAGTTGGCCTGGGATATTCAATTCCATACAGAGATCGTTGGTCCCAATTAGCAACGCATCCACACCCGGTACACTTGCAATTTCATCAACGTTTGAAATAGCAGCTGATGTTTCTAGCATAATAACAAGGAATGTTGCTGCATTTACAGCCTCAGTAGCCTCCGACATTGGGTAATTCTCAAAATCTAACATGGGTTGTGCTCCTGTTACCGAACGATGCCCGACGGGTGGGTATTTACACTGGTCAACCATCCTTTGCGCGACTTCTTTATCATCTACGTGTGGAACGACAATACCTTGCGCTCCGCCGTCTAATACTCGGCTTGCATGAAAATGTTGAAAGCCTGGCACACGAACAAGTGGGGTTATACCCACCTCTT
The DNA here is from genome assembly GCA_003284265.1 of SAR116 cluster bacterium AG-313-A07. Taxonomy (GTDB): domain Bacteria; phylum Pseudomonadota; class Alphaproteobacteria; order Thalassobaculales; family Thalassobaculaceae; genus UBA7326. The sequence continues at coordinate 17,539 of QBVV01000028.1, read as the reverse complement.
GAGCGGTTACACTGATTTGTACCGCCATATCGATGTCCATTGAGTTATGCTCCATATCTATGAACAGCCAGTCAAAACCAGCTGTTTTCATCGCTTTTGCGATGTCCACAGTGCGAGCTTGTCGTATGCCAACCCCAATTGCCAAGTCGCCTGAAGCAAGTTTTTCCTTTGTGGTATTTCGAATATTGACCATGTGATCCCTCTCAGCCGTGCTTGTTTGCATTAGCCCATATTGCTATTTGCATTGGGTATCTCGACTTGGCATTATAATTTTTATTGTGTCCAGTGTATTCATCGTCTTATTGGATTTGTGCTTATGTCGGTTCTCTCTGAGCATTCTATTTTCGTAAGTAGAGAATTACAGGTTCAACAAAATTGGCCGTGTTTGCAATTTTATTTGAGCAGTGTTGGGCATGATCTTAATCTTGAGATCCAACCGAGACAGTTTGCGGCTGGTTTTGGTAATTTAAATTACTTAATTACATTCAACGGCAGAAGCGCGGTATTAAGGCGACCGCCTATGGGGCCTCTTGCACCAGGTTCTAATGATATGCTGAGAGAGGGACAAATTTTACGCTGTCTAAGTCCCTCATTTCCCCTAGCGCCACGGTGCTTGTTTCTAGGAGATGATGCAAAAATCATGGGTAATCCGTTTTTAATAATGGATTACCGGCCGGGGGTAGTCATAGGGTCAAATTTGCCTGAAATGTGGGCCAACGGCGCTTCTGTTGCCAAAAAAGTAACTGCGCACCTTTTGGAAATACTAATTGAACTTCATAATATATCGCCAAACGAGATTGGACTATCAGAACTCGGACGCCCTGAGGGCTTTCTGGAGAGAACTGCAAATGGTTGGTTCAAGAGAGCACAAATAATGTGGCCAGCAGAGCTTCCAAAAACTGTACACTATATTATGTCTTGGCTTGAAGATAATAAGGTAGCCGAACAGGCACCAGTCCTACTTCATAACGATTTCAAGCTTGATAATATTATATTCAATCCAAAAAATTTGATCCCAGTTGCCTTAATTGACTGGGATCTAGGCACGCGAGGGGATCCACTTTGGGATTTGGCTGTGTTATTAAGTTATTGGGCTGAGCCTGACGATCCAAAGCCAATGTTGCAATTAGGACAAATGCCTACGGCTTCGATAGGGTTTCCAAGAAGACAGGATATTATAGATATCTATGCTTCCAAAAGTGGGCGCGATGTGGCCAATATTAAATATTACAGGGTGTTGGCACAATTTAGATTGGCCGTAGTGTTTAAACAAATATTCGAGAAATACAAAGAACAAGAAAATCTAACGTCAAATGTATCTCGATTTGATTCGCTTTCTCTTGGGTTGCTGGAGTTTGCAGTTCAAGTAGCTAAAGGTGAGTTCGACTAGTAACCAAAAGAAATTATGTATGGCTGTTCTCAATTTAAGCTTTAACCCATATCGAGGTGATTTTAGCCTGTTGATCTCTAGTTTTTGAACGTTTAGTTATCTAGGCGTTGTCCATTATTTATGTACTGTTCTTGAATTTTGCTCTCTATTGCCCCGGGGCGTGCATTCCTAACTTGTTTAATTGCCATCTCCGCACTAACGCCGAATGTGGTCAATATTTTGGCCACAAATGTTCCGCTTCTCCCCAATCCAAACGCGCAGTGAATAACTAATCGTCCTCCATTAGTGACTGCTTTTAGGATATCATTCCCGTGTAAATCCCAAGCAGTATTAAATTCTGGGCCCGGCACACCAAAATCGAAAATAGGTAAATGGTACCATTTGAATTCTTGGGTTCTAGCTTGTTTTTCAAATTCTGGAACACCAAGCGCCGCAAATTCACCGGCTTGATTTAGACTTATAAGTGCATCGGTGTTCCAATCTTCTATGGATTTGAAATCGGCTAGAAGATTACGATCCCATTTTTTGTTCCTCAGAGATCTATCATTGCGTCCAGGGCAATTGGTTAGACCAAAGACCGAGTTATTTGGTCCATTCAAATTACTAATTTGTAATGGGCCAGTATATGGGGGTTTATAATTAGAGCAATTGTTAGAAACAGTTCTACTTAATGGTGACACCATCGTGAATTTTCCCAAGTCAAAAATGTAAACGTAACCCTGGCCGTGGCCAGTCCAGCGCAATCAGACTACCGGAGGATGATAGGGTGACATAGGCCGTTTTTAGGTCCTTCCCACCAAAGCAAATATTAGTTGGAAAAGTATCGGGCAAAGGGATCGAAGAAATATGATCCCCTTCTTGGGAAAAGACATCAATAGCTCCCGGGATAGAGCCAACACATATATTACCGGCACTGTCTAAAGCTAAAGAGTCAAATAAATGGTATCCTGAGGGGCTTGCTATTAACCGTCCTTTTTCCCAAGGAACAGGACCAGTAGTCCGCGAGATCTTTCCTGGTGCTTCGATATTGAATGCCCATATACGACCGGTTGGTGTTTCTGCTACATAAAGTTGACTCTCGTCAGGAGATATGCCAATTCCATTTGGACCGTCGAGAGGACTAATGACTTCTCTTATTTTCGATCCATCAGTACGTGCATAGTAGACACTACCGCGATCTTTATCTCGCCGCCTTGTATGGCCGTGATCCGTAAACCAGAAACCACCTGTTGAGTCGAAAACAAGGTCATTTGGACCTATAAGCGGGTTACCGTCGCATTCAGTATATATAGTTTCAGCCTGCCCAGTTTTTAAATCAACCGCCTCGATCCATCCATGAGAAGTTTCCAAGGTAGAAAGGCGTGGCAGAAAACAACCGTCCTTCTCAAAAAACCTCATCCCGCCATTATTGCAAATATAAACTCGGCCATCGGGCCCTATAGCCGCTCCATTTGGACCTCCATTTAAATGTGCGATAAGGGTCTTTTTACCATCCAGATTAATCTTTGTGAGCCGTCCAGCTGCTATCTCGACCACTAATAGAGATCCGTCTGGGAGTGATATAGGACCTTCAGGAAAACTTAATCCATGTGCGATTTCACGAAAACTCGACATTGTAATTCTTTATCTAACTATTGGTTGGAATATTGAATGCGATAGGAGGGCTACCTTTCATTGTTATCCGATGCATTACTCGCCGCTTCCCTGGATAATCATTTAAAGCCATATGTAAAACCTTCCTGTTATCCCATATGCCGAGCGTTCCAATTTGCCACTCAAGTCTGCAGGTGAACTCGGGTCGGGTGGCATGACGAAGTAAATATTTTATCAATGGGCGGCTTTCTTCTTGGGTCATGTTATCAAAATGAAGGGTTGTTTCCATATCAGTTAAATAAAGTGATGGCCTGTCCGTTTCGGGGTGTTGGCGCACAAGTGGATGTATTGCCGGTGTGGTCGGTTTATCAACCGAGGGAATCTTTGCTGACATTTTTCCAGAGCGGGGCAACTGCTTATCGTATTGATTAAAGGTAAATAGTTGTCCAACCATTTTTTTCATGCCATCAGAAAGCGCGTCATATGCGTGTTCCATACAAGCGAATAGCGTGTCGCCGCCTATTTCGGGGACCTCTTTGGCATAAAGCATAGTCGCCATCGCAGGAGCTGGAGTGAAAATTTGGTCCGTGTGCCAATGATCGCCAAAATTATTTGGATCATCTGGTTCTTTGATGATTTCTATAATTTCTGGATGGTCGGGGAGACCACTCAGATACGGATGAAGATGGGGTTCACTCCATTGTGATGCGAATTTCAATTGTTGACTAGGCGTTAGAGATTGTTCTCTAAAATAAATGACGCCAAATTCTATGAGAGCTTTATTAACGGCTTCGAACTCTTGCTTATCAATATTCGAGACATCAATTCCCTTTATTTCTGCTCCAACAGCACCCGCAAGTGGGATAATCTGAATAGACATTCCGTAACACCTCGTTAATGGAACAAGATAGAGAGTTTAATGGAGAAGAAGCACTTGGATGTATCAATAATGTGATAACCAATGCCAGGTTTACTTAAGCATGCGTGTTGATTAAATAATCAGGGTGGGTTTGGTTAGTTATCTGGATATATTTTTTCTTAATTTTAACAGAATCCTGTAATGTGGCTCTTCATAAAATTTTTTAGTATATTTTATAATGAGTGAGACAGGTGAGCTATTTCAACCTGTTTACTGCTATCAAAGTTTAAAATAATTCAAATGAGTTGAAAATGGTAACAGATTTATCCGTGAAGCATCATTATGCAGACCTTGAGGATGTGATGTTGCACTACGTTACGGCAGGCAAGGGGCCGCCCGTTGTTCTGCTTCATGGCTGGCCACAAACTTGGTGGGAATGGCGACATATAATCCCTGAGTTGTCGAAAGATTATACCGTGATTGCGCCAGATTTAAGGGGACTTGGAGACAGTTCCAAACCCCTTGATGGATACGATAAAATGACGGTGGCAAACGATATATGGAAATTGGTTTCTGAAAAACTGGGCTACTCGAGTTTTTTACTTGTCGGTCACGATTGGGGAGGGCCAACTGCATATGCTTTAGCCGCTTCCCATCCAGAGGCGATTGAAAAATTAGTGATACTTGATGTTGTTATTCCAGGTTGTGGGGGAGATTTTTCGGAAGGAGGGCGTCGCTGGCATCATCAATTTCATATGACTGCTGATTTGCCCGAGGATTTAATAAGTGGACGTGAGGAAATATATCTATCGTGGTTTTACAAAACGTTTGCGTATAAACCAAACTCCATAACCCAAAAGGATATAGAAGAATATGTGAGGACTTACGGTCAACCAGGCGCCCTCAGGGCGGGCTTTTCATACTACCGAGCCATGGGCAAGGATGCAGAGGATAATTCGAAGGTTATAGCTAATTTTAAATTACCCATGCCGGTATTGGCAATTGGAGGGGGGGTTAGCTATCCCAATGGAAGGGGACGAGGCAAAGATCCTGAGGCTTCTCTTAAACGAGTTGCAGATAATGTTCGGGGAGAGGTTTTTGCAGAATGTGGCCATTTTATCCCTGAAGAAGCTCCAGAATTATTGCTCAATAGGCTAAGGCTATTTTTTAATGATAACTTGTAGTTTATAAATCGGGTTGTAATATCGGATTTGGATAGTCTTTGGCGAAGGAAATAGAAATGGCCGAAAGAGCAGGCCCGTTGACTGGTGTAAGAGCGGTAACATGTTCCACAGCACAGGCTGGGACGGTGCCGTATATGATGATGGCGGATCTCGGGGCAGAGGTGATTAAAATTGAGGTGCCTGGGGTTGGTGATGGTTCCAGAACGGCCGGAGAGCTGCGTGGAGAGATAAGTTCTTTTTTTGAAACTAATAATAGGGGTGTCAAGAGCCTAACTCTGGATCTTAAGTCAGCGGAGGGACGAAAAATTCTCCATAGACTTATTGAAACAGCCGATATATTTGGTCAAAATTTCCGGCCTGGGGCCGCGGAAAAAAATGGTTTTGGTTACGAAGAACTAAAAAAAATAAATCCAAAATTGGTATATGTATCAGTATCTGGTTATGGTCAGCGAGGCCCCCATTCTGATTTGCCTGGTACCGATGCAGTTGGACAGGCATTGGGCGGTATAAGCGAAGCTTACGCTGGGCCGGGTGAGGCTATGAAAACGGGTGTGGTTTCTGTTGCGGACGAGTCATGCGCAATGCTCACATTCGGGGGACTTTTAGCGGCTTTATATCACGCTAAAAATACTGGGATTGGCCAAAAAGTCGAGACGTCTCTCGTTGGTGGGATAGTGCGCTTGATGGGATGGACGATGACAACAACAATGTGGCGGGACGAAAATCCAATAGTAGGTGCCCGAATAAATGGAACCAGAGAATTACCGGGTATAGCAGCAAGTTTTGATGATAAAGATGGTAAGCCTTTAGTATTTCAAGTAGACCATCGCCATTGGACTAAGGCGATGGATGCATTGGGATTTCTCTCTGTACTTGAAAAGAGAGGGGCGAGTGATCTTGGACTGGCCCTCGTATCAGATGAGAAAAAACAACTAATTCTCAGTACCTTAAAAGAATTATTTGCGACGGGTAGTCGAGACCGTTGGGTTAGTATTCTAAGAGATGCAGATATTGTTTCTGCACCTATCAATACACTGCTTGAAGCCTCTAAAGATCCGGACGTGGTAGAGAATGGATATATAGCAGAGCGTTATTATTCAGAAATAGACGAGATATTAAAAGTTCAAGGCTCACCTTGGCAGTTCTCTGAAACTCCGGTTTCAATAGGCCGAGCACCAAAGTTAGGCGAACACAATGATGAAGTGCTTGAGGCAATGGGTTTTAGTAAGGCCGACATCAAATCAATGAGTGATCGCAAAATTATCTAGTTCTGTTCGAGATAGATTGAAATTTGTGGTAAGGTATATCTCTCTATTTTGGTAGCGCGACGTTTTTTATGTTTTTTGAAGGTTGGGGGGGAAAACAATAATTCCAATTACAGCGGCGAAAATTGACATGCCCACAAATAGTAATAAGGATAGATCGTAACTATTGCTCCAGTCTCTCAAAAACCCAGAAAGAACGGGACCGAGTGCCTGGGATGAAATTTGTATAGTTAAAACGATTCCTCTTATTGAGCCAAAGCTTTCGCGTCCGAAATAATCTGCCCAGACTATTGGGAGAACACACAAAATGCCACCGATGCCAATTCCAAAAAAAATAGCAGCGATATAGGCGAGGCTGGCAGTTTGTGTAAGGTACATCAGAAAAGCTCCAATGCTCAAAGTTAATCCAGATAAGAAAAGATTAAATCGTACTCCGATGAGTCTGGTGGTATAGCCATATAGCAAAGCGGACAACCCGGATATGAATGAAAAACAGCTCACTACCAAAGCCGCTGTTACTGGGCTTAACCCTCGTTCTAATAAATGGGGAGCTTGGTGAAGACTAACCCCCGCCTGAACTGGAAATACTAAAAATGTAAAAAGAGCTAGAAGCCAAAAGCTAGGTTTGGAAATGGCTTGCCGTCTTGTGAAACTTGGTTCCATTAAGTTGGACTGATCAGTGGCATCATAGTTAAAATTTTTCTCTAAACCGTCTGGATATAAACCAATATCTTCTGGGCGTCGGCACATTAGTAGTAAATTTGGTAATAGACCAACAGCGATTATCGTGATGCCTATTATTAACCAACCCATTCTCCAACCACCTTGGCTCATCGCTGCAAAGCCTATTAATGGCATCGCAGTTAATCCGGCCATCTGCGCTAGGGTTACAATTGAAATCGCTCGAGGGCGCTTCTTAACAAACCAATTATTTACAGCGGTATAAATTCCTAGATCAAATGGACCCGCAAAATTTAATCTGGCCAGACAAAACAAAATATAGAACATTAGTAATGACGTTAATTGGGATAATAAAACTGTACATAGAGCCGTTATCAATATCGCGGAGCATAATACGCCGCGAGCTCCATGTTTATCGATAAATGGGCCTAAAAACGGCGATATAATAGCTGCCAGAACCCCACCTATCGAGACTGCTCCTGATATTGCTGTTCTTGACCATTCAAATTCCTCAGACATGGGTGTTATAAAAATGGAAAGTGTTGCAACAGCGGGGCCTTGTCGAACGAAGCCCGCGCAACAAGCACAGAACAGGACTATCCACCCGTAGAAAAAAGGTGTTCGATCAGAAACTTTCAAAGCGATGTTACGCATCACAACTCCCATCGGGAAAAAGCACATGCGTGAATATGGTATAATCTCGCAGGCTTCCGGAGGAAGTTTTCTTGTTTGTATTCACCACATATCCTAATTTGCCTCATAAAGGGAGTTCACTTATAATCAGAATAGTGCGCTAATATAAATTAAAAGCTAACGTTTTTGCGTAATAAAAATCAGCTGGGAGTTAAATGATGCGACTCGGAATGTTTATGCAACCCGTTCATGATCCAAAGAGAGACCAGACCCAAGTCATAGATGAAGATAGAGAGGCTATAATACTGGCAGATAAACTGGGCTTTGAAGAAGTTTGGGTGGGAGAACATGCTGCGGCTACTGTTGAACCAATTACTGCCCCACTTGTTTTTTTGGCAACACTTTTGGGTGAAACTAAAAATATAAAATTAGGCACGGGTGTTTTTTGTTTACCTAATCATCATCCAGCTCAGGTAGCTGGACAGTCGGCACTCTTCGATCATTTGTCGAGGGGACGATTTCAGATGGGGATTGGAACTGGAAGTCTTTCATCAGATGTTGAGCTGTTTGAAGTTGGCGGTGATACAGATAGGGGCGATATGGTGCGAGAATCTATGGAACATATACTCGCCATCTGGGAAGGAGAACCACCCTACAAACGTGAAGGTAAATATTGGAATGTCAAAATTGAAGATATGGGTCGATCTGACTTTGGGGTTGGACATTTTGTAAAGCCTTACCAGCAGCCGCACCCACCCATTGCGATATCTATAATGTCTCCAAAGTCAGGAAGTGCTCGTATGGCAGGCGAACGTGGCTGGATACCCATCTCCGGAGCGGCATTTTTGCATCCGCGTTATACCTCTAGCCATTGGGAGACTTATGCAGAGGGTTGCGAGAGGGCTGGACGTGTAGCAGATCCTGAAATTTGGCGCGTTTCGCGTAGCATTGTCGTCGCCCCGACAGACGAGGAAGCGTTAGATTACATTCTTAATCCCGATGGGCCGATGAGTTACTGGTATCAATATTTCTTATCATCAATCCGGACTCGGGGGCTAACCAAATTTGTAGCGCCTGAGGGACATCCCGATCCGGATAGTATGACATGGCAGGACATTGCCAAGGAGCAGTGCACATGGGGTTCCCCCAATACAGTTCTAGATAAACTCGTTGCGTTGCGGGACCTCACAGGTCACTTTGGTGTTTTGACGGCAATGGCTCACGAATGGGATGACAAGGAGTTTTGTCGGCGATCCATGACTACCCTTGCTAAAGATATTATGCCAAAATTCTCTCAACACGCAGAAGCGGATCTAACGGCAAGGGCAGCAGAATAATATTTTCTGACTAACTGAGGCAATTAGCGTCGTTAATTTGTCTACGCGGGTGCTTTTTGAAAGGTTATTATGAACGAGCCTAGTAAAGGCAAAATGCTTGTTATCGGTGCCAGAGGGATCGTCGGTAGAAGTGTAATACAATATTTTTCCCAACTGCCCTCTTGGGAAGTTATTGGGGTGTCCCGACGCAAGCCTGAGTTTGGTAAAAATCTCAATTGGATAAATCTGGATCTTCGTGAGGAAGGGTCTTGCGAAGCTCACTTGGCGGATTTGTCTGATATAACACACATTTCTTATTCTGCAGTATTTGAAAAGCCTAACCTTACTCAAGGTTGGTCAGAAGCGGATCATGCGTCGATTAATCTAGAGATGTTGCAGAACGTTGTTAAGGTATTGGATAAAACCTCTTCTAAGCTTAAGCATATTTCGGTTATGCAGGGGACTAAAGCATACGGAGGACATTTGGGTCCTTTTAAAATGCCAGCTAGAGAAACAGACCCAAGGTCAATGGGGCCAAATTTTTATTATGATCAAATGGATTGGTTAGAAGATTATCAACGAGGAAAAAACTGGCACTGGACTATTTTTAGACCTCAGCTTGTATGCGGAATGGCGGTTGGAAGTCCTTTGAATATAATGGCTGCAATTGGTGCTTTTGCTGCAATTTCGCGAGAAAGTGGAATTCCACTTCGTTTCCCTGGTGGTCCGGAAAGAATTGGGGAGGCAACAGATGCCCGATTGATAGCTAAAGCTATGGAATGGGCTGGAAGAAGTAAGATTGCTCAAAACGAAATATATAATATAACAAATGGTGATATATATATTTGGCATCATTTATGGCCTAGAATAGCCGAATTATTTTCTATGAATTACGCGTCGCCACAACCCATGTCCCTGGACAGATTGATGCCGCAGAATTTGGAAACCTGGAACCGAATAACAAAAAAATTTGATTTGCAAAATTATTCCCTTGAGACCTTGGTCCCGTCGTGGAGATTTGCTGATTTTCTCTTTGGCTACGGACAGCGGCCCAATCCTCATCATATGAGCACCATAAAAATCCGGCAGCATGGTTTCAATGACTGCGTGGATACGGAGGAATCAATGTTGGAACTTTTGCGTCAGATGCAAAAGGAAAAAATTATTCCAGAGTGAGCCAGCAATAATCTATATAGCCAGATCTCTGGTGTTGTAGTCTTTAATAACGCGATTAAAAGTATCTTCCGTAAAACGATACTCATCCTCAAGGCCTTGAAACGGTTTGTATTCGAAAGCAGTTCCGTCCTTGAAATGTTTACATCGAGCATCAATGGCAACCTGAATTACCGCGGATCTTTCGAAAATTCTCTTTTCATCATAAACAGCGTTAGAGCCTCTCATTCCAAGAGCAGCTTTTTGTCCCAAAACCGACCCCCTTCGATGAAACCCAAATGTTATTGAAATCCGGATGTCTGGAGATGTGTTTGCAAAAGATCCGTGGAGCATTTGACGATTAACGAGCGTAACACTGCCCGGAGTACAAACTAATGGCATCGCTCCCGGCAGCTGATCACTGCCATTATTTTCGGCGATCAATTTTTTGATATCTGCTCTTCCGTGCTTATGGCTCCCTGGCATTATCCAGAGGCTATTTGCGGGTGTGGTTTCGTATAGTTGCACCTGAAAGTTGAACCCATGTATTCCTTCATCCCAATTCGGAGAGTCCCAATGAGTTACTCCATCCTGATGCCAGGAAACGGATCCCCCAAGCCCCGGTTGTTTTACAAATATTGCGTCATTATAAGGGACAAAATTCTCGCCATTTATTGATTCAGCTACAGCTAATAACTTTGGATGACCATACACTCTCAGTGCGGCTGGCATAGCTTCGCACATGCCGTACATTAAATGTACAACGTGATCCGGTGCGTCTTCCTCTGGTGTTGGTTCACTCATTTTGCTTGGATGACGCCCGTTTAAAAGCTCTGTTCCTCCCCAAGGGTCAGATAGGGGTTTGATGAACGTATATGGCTCGCGAGCAAAATCTCTACCGAGTGCAGGCCTTCCTTTTTTATCAACTGTTGCGCCGGGTTCGACGGGGGCTCTTTCTATCATATTTTGAGCATCGGCTCGTAATTCCTTTAGTTCTCTATCGTCTATGACATCTTCGAAAATATAGAAGCCGTATTTTTCATAAGCTTTAAGAATTTTAGGATGAAGTTTTCCGTTGTCATCTAGCAGTAATGGCCCTTTATTGTTAATACGCGAAGCTATTGTAATTCCTTCTTTCAGATAGGTAGTCATACTTTTGCTATGCTCAGTGGCGGATATATCCATTTTATCTCAAGGCCTTTCTTTAGCTTCCGTTTTTACGATTATAACCATATTCGCAAATAAAGTATTTTTCAAATTGAGTTAATAAAGGACCGTAATAATATCGCAAGAATAATGTCGGTTTTGAGAAAAATGACGTTTCTTGACTATTATGATCTGGTGGGTCAGTATCTAGATACATGTTGAAGACATAAAAACTAATTTTGATCCGAAATAGAGGAAGTAGGAATAATGAGAAAACTATTTATAGGCTTAGCAGTAGCAACAAGTGCACTGCTCGGACTTTCGACATCGGCTTTTGCCAAGTGTGGTGATGTATCAATGGCCGAAATGAACTGGGCTTCGGCTGAACTGATGGCAAATATTGACAAAGTAATTCTCGAAGAGGGTTATGGCTGTAACGTCGAATTGGTCGCAGGAGCTACCATGCCTTCATTTACATCCATGAATGAAAAAGGTCAGCCAGATGTCGCTGCCGAGCTCTGGATTAACGCAGTCCGTAATCCTTTGAATAAAGCCATGAAAGAGGGTAGGTTACATTCTGTTGTTGAGGGCCCTATCACGGAGTTAGGTGAAGGTTGGTGGATTCCCCCGCATACAAGGAAAAAGCACCCTGAGTTAAAAACAGTTCTTGATATACTCAAAAGACCAGATCTCTTTCCGCATTCAGAGGATAAATCCAAAGGTGCTTTTGTCGGTTGCCCAGCAGGATGGGGATGCCAATTAGCTAATAATAATCTATTCCGTGCTTTCGAAATGGAGAAAAAAGGTTGGGTCTTGGTTGATCCGGGTTCTGCAGCAGGCTTGGATGGGTCAATGTCTAAAGCAGCTGAAAGAGGCGAAAACTGGTTTGGCTACTATTGGGCGCCAACTGCTTTGATAGGTAAGTATAATATGGTGCCATTAGATTTTGGTGTTCCATTTGCTGGTAAAGAAAATTGGGATGGTTGCATTGTTAAACCTGAGCAAGAGTGCGCTAACCCAAAACCGTCCGCATGGACTAAATCGGAAGTTCATACAGTCATAACGGATCGCTTCAAGAAGCAAGGTGGTGCAGCTGTGACCTACCTTACTAAGCGTGTAGTCCCAGGGCCTGTTATGAATTCAATGTTGGTATTCATGGCGGACCAACAGGCTGGTGGCGCTGATGCGGCTGTAGAGTTCTTGAAAAAGCATGAAGCTATTTGGAGCAAATGGGTTTCTGCAGATGCTGCCAAGAAGATAAAGAAAGCACTTTAAAACGTATTTATTGTGTAATTGAAAGGGCCTGTTGGATTTTATTGTCCAACAGGCTTTTCTTTTTAAATCATAGTTAAACGAAGGTAAGTAGATGGACTTTTTTGAAGCATTTCCAGCCATGGATCGCCAAGGGTTGAGAGATTTAAAGAAAGGCATCGACTCTAGTTTTAGAGAATTTTCAAGATCCTATGGCGAGGGTATAGAAGATTTTTTTGAGCCGCTTTTGCATTTTTTAGTCTGGTTAGAAAAGCTATTAATAAATGCTCCCTGGCCGATTGTAATCATTGGTATTGCCGGCCTAGCCTGGATAGGGTCAAGAAGCTGGAAGCTTGTCGCCGGTACAGTTATAGCCTTTTTAGTAATTGGTTATTTTGGAATGTGGAAAGATACGATGGCCACATTAGCCATCATTTCCGTTGCGACCCTCCTTTGCATTAGCTTTGGTATTCCCTTTGGCATTTGGATGGCGCGGTCGGATAGGGTACAGGCGGCTATTACGCCTATTTTAGATGTAATGCAGACTATCCCAAGTTTTGTGTATTTGATCCCGGTCGTAATGCTTCTGGGTATTGGCAAAGTGCCTGGGTTAATAGCTGTATGTATTTATGCCATTCCGCCACTTGTACGACTAACAAACCTTGGGATCCGATTAGTTGATAAGGAGGTATTGGAAGCTGCTGACGCCTTTGGAGCTGATTATCGGCAAAAGCTATTTGGAGTTCAAATACCGCTTGCGTTGCCCAATATTTTTGCAGGAGTAAATCAAACAATCATGATGTCTCTGGCGATGGTGGTCATAGCATCGATGATCGGTGTGAAAGGATTAGGACTTCCAGTGTTAAGAGCAGTTTCCAATCAGTACCTAGCTCTTGGTCTGTTAAATGGTCTGGCAATTGTGATTTTGGCGATTATTTTTGACCGTGTCTCGCAAGCCTATGGTCGACGCTTACAAGCTCATAGAGAAGGTAGTGGGCATGACTGATACAAAAATTAAGATAAAAAATCTTTATAAAGTTTTTGGCGCGGACCCTAAAAGTGCAATGGAACAGGTGCGCAATGGAGTTTCAAAACAAGACTTGCTTGAAAAACACTCACATGTTTTGGGACTGCGGGACATAAATATTGATATTCCAGAAAAAGGCATCAGTGTTATCATGGGGCTTTCTGGTTCAGGGAAATCTACATTAATAAGACATATAAACAGATTAATTGAACCTACTGAAGGCCAAGTTGTCATCGATGATATCGATATATTAGGGATGTCGATTGAAGAATTGAGAGCCTTTCGCAGAAATAAGGCGTCGATGGTTTTCCAGAAATTTGCTTTATTTCCTCACAGAACTGTGATGCAAAATACAGCTTATGGACTCACTATTCAAAAAATAGCGGAGAAAGAGGCTATAGAACGCAGTCAGCATTGGATAGAGAGGGTTGGCTTAAGCGGATTTGAAAATCACTATCCAGCCCAACTCTCAGGAGGAATGCAGCAGCGCGTTGGTCTTGCGCGTGCACTTACTACAGATGCTGAAATCTTGTTAATGGATGAAGCATTCTCAGCTCTCGATCCACTGATCCGCACCGATATGCAGGGGATCTTATTAGATTTACAGGCAGAACTTAATAAAACCATTGTATTTATAACTCACGATCTAGATGAGGCTCTACGAATAGGAGATGGGATAACTATTCTTCGCGATGGTGAAATTATTCAACAAGGATCGCCCCAGGATATCGTTATGAAACCTGCTGACGATTACATCGCCGATTTCATAAAAGATGTTAATAGAAGTAGGGTGTTGCAGGTGCGATCAATAATGGTGCCTGCCGAGAGTGGTATTGGTCCACATTTGGATCAGAACATGCCGTTGGAGGATGCACTGAGCCGATTATCCAGTGAGGGAGTGTCCGAAGGTTCTGTCGTTGATCAAGCTGGAAAAGTGATTGGGCAGATAGCGCTTGCAGCAGCTGTTGAAGCTATTCGTCGTCCAGAACGAAGTTCGCAAGACCTGCAATATAGATGATAAATCTGTAGTTGCTTTAATTGTTCACAATCACGTAGCTTTTTTGTGAAAATCCTGTAGGATAGTTAACGTTGGTTGTATACCATTTTTTGGATGGTTTTGTGAGTGAAGATGGTTAACCGAACCTCGAAGTGTTTTGGATTCTTTGTATCGATTTTAATTTTATTGGTTCCTTATTCGGCTCAATCACAGGGCGTTAACCCAAATACACCAGATCAAATTCGCAGAGCATATGATAAAGCTTTTGAAACAATGTTTCAGGACCCGGGTAATTTAGAGAAAACCTTTTCATTTGCTGGATTAGCTATTAAAGCAGGTGATTTTGAGGGTGCTATATCATCCCTTGAAAGGATGCTCATACTCGATCCTAATCTGCCACGAGTGCGTTATGAATTAGGGGTATTATACTTTAAATTAGGCTCTTATGATGTTGCGGCTACTTACTTTGAGGAGTTGTTGGAAGATAAGAACACTCCCAAAGCATTGGTTGAAAAGGCAGCTCCGTTTATAGAGGAGATAGAAAGCAGGCTCACAAATCATAGCTTTAGCGGCAGTACTTTTTCTGGGATAAAATACCAAACCAATGCTAGCTCGGGTCCAAGGTCTACCAAAGTCACGCTTTTTGGAGCCCCATCGTTTTTGCCAGACGAATTCACTAACAAAGGCGACTTTGATGTTTTTGTATCAGGCAGTATTAACTACTCTTATGACTTTCAGAGCGAACCGAAAAAGCTTTTGGAGGCAGGCTTAAATATATACGGAAATGAACAGTTTGATCAGACATTTGTAAATGCGAGGGTTATAGACGTGCATATTGGCCCCCGGCTGATTCTGCCCATTGAATTCTTAAATAATCCTGTAGTTCGTCCTTTTATTGCTGGTGATTATTTAATCGTAAGTGAAGACGAGAGTTACTATAGTCATGGAGCAGGTTTCAGTGCCGATATCAGAGCTATGGATACACTTAATTTTAACATAGATACGCGTATAATGGCGCGTGAAAATAAAGACGCGAGTGTTTTGGATGGTTATCGCAATCGTTTAACGGTTAATGCAAGTTATATCGCTTCGGAAACAACACAAATACAGGTTTCATCAACCGTTTCGACTGAAGAAACTAAAACCAATATTCAGAATAATCGGGATTATAGCTTCAACGTCTCTATAAATAAAACTTTCAAAGCACCGTTTGATTTAATAAAGGATCCTCTTTCAGCAGGCTTGAGTTTTGGCGGATCATTCCGCGAATATGCTGGACCCAACCCAACTATCGATCCGGACACGACTAGAAACGACTATACTTTTCGGTTTAGTCCGTCTTTGACTATTCCAGCCGGAGAAACTATGGCAATCTTACTTTCGTGTGGTCTGACCCGGGTGGACTCAAACATACCTAATTCTGAGTATGATAATATCTCTGTGACAGTAGGAATATCAAAGCAGTTCTAGCTAAAAGCGTTGGAGCAAAGAAAAATGATTAACTTTAGAAATGATTTCCCCATGAAACTTATTCCTAAATTAATAGGGTGTTCTTTAGTGGGCTTTCTTTTTGTTCAAGAAGCCTTTGCAGCCAAAGATATCACCAAGATAGGTGTTACCACCATTGTAAAAAATAAAGTGTTGGG
This sequence comes from SAR116 cluster bacterium AG-313-A07, assembly GCA_003284265.1. Classification (GTDB taxonomy): domain Bacteria; phylum Pseudomonadota; class Alphaproteobacteria; order Thalassobaculales; family Thalassobaculaceae; genus UBA7326. Next base: position 1,399 of record QBVV01000028.1, on the reverse strand, counting down.
CGAACCGCCAAAAATGGTCCAACGGAAATTGAAAACTGGCCTAGAAGTCTATTTCAATGAAAAAGTAGAGACGGGACCAGTAGGACGGACACAGCTCCTATTTAAAGATGGGACCGCAATAACGATCGGTCCAAATGCGAACATGACTATCGATAAATATGTTTTTGATCCCAATGCAGGAACTGGCGATATGGCACTGAGTGTCACTAAAGGCGTATTCCGAATTGTTGGTGGAAGAATCTCTAAAAGGAAACCTATAAAACTTAAGACGCCTGTGGCTACTCTCGGTGTGATGGGCGGAATTGTTGTTGTTGATCAAGCGGCTAATGGAAAACTCAATGCAGATTTCTTATTTGGAAACAAGATGACTGTTACCGCCAATAATGTAACTGTTACCACGAAAATTCCCGGCCGGTTCATAAGTGTGACGGGGAGTGGTCAGGCTCCTGGCCCATCGCAAAAGCGTGATCGTGCTGAAATGAAAAAGAATTTGGAGAAGTTAGAGGGTGGTGGTGCTGAAGAGAAGACTGCCGCTCCTGAAGAAAATGCAGCACCCAAAAAAGCGGAAACCGCGAAAACGGAAGGTGGTAAATCTGAGGCGACTGAAGAAAATAAAGCACCGGCTACTGCTACTGCTTCTTCTTCTTCTTCTGAACCCCCTGCTGAAGAAAATAATGAGCCAGCTCCCGCTAACGAAAAACCAGCTGCAACGGAGAAAACTGATGCAGCTCCGTCTAATAGTGGCGATGAGCCAGCACCTGCTCCAGCAGGTGCTGAACCTAGTCCCAATAATAAAGGGGACCCAGGGCCTGGGGGAAGCCAGCCCGGTCCTGCTGGAGCGACGGAGACGGCGGCAGCACAGATGCCCGGTGGTGAAGGTGGGATGATGCCGATGCCCGGTGGTGAAGGTGGCGCTATGCCGATGATGCCAATGGCGCAGGGTGGTGCGATGCCGATGCCCGGTGGTGCCAGTATGGGAATGCCAAATATAAATGATATGATGGATACTGGACTGGGGAAAATGGAGATGGCCCCACCAATGAATATTCAAATGATAATGCCTCCTCCACCTTCTGGGATGGATGGAATGCCAATGATGCCTATGCCGGAACCAGGGCCTATGGCAACAACAGCTGGTGGTCCAGCCGGTGAAGCTCCCGCTGGTGTGGCCGGAGATATTGGAAACGAGCGCAACGAATCAATTATTAAACAACCCGAGGTTCTTGCCGGTGTACCTGCTACTGCTTTTATTAATTTAAGCCCTGAGGAAGTTGCGAGCGTTAACGCTGTTTTGCAAGATAATGACGCAGGTATTGCCCTCAATGTGCCCCCATCAACTCCAAATCCGGATGGATCATTTAATCCTAATCCACCCCCAGGGGTATTTATCATCACAGAC
>QBVV01000027.1 GCA_003284265.1 SAR116 cluster bacterium AG-313-A07 | reverse complement strand
GCCATTGCTGTTTGCTTGTTGACCCAAGAAACTTTTTCTGAGTAACCAAAGGGTCAATGGGATAATGCCAATACCCAATAAAATAGAAGTAAGCCCATAGGTTGTACGCCAGCCAAGCACTCCAATTGCTATGACGATTATTAACGGGAGAAATGATTCTCCAAAAGCATATCCAAGCGAGGCGAGCGCGACTGCTTTTCCGCGTCCCGTAGAGAAGTGCCTAGCCATCGTCGTTATAGCTACATGACTAGTTAGACCTTGACCGGTGTGCCTTAAACAAAAAATAATGGGTATAAGCAGCCAGAATGAGGGATTAAATGAGATAAAAAGACCAGAAATACATAATCCAGAGATTACAATTAGTGTATAAATCTTGAGAGGGAAGCGGTCAATAAGTTGTCCGGTCAATGGCAAACAAAGAGCACTCATTATAGTGCCTGCCATATATATACTGCCCCAAGCGGTATGACTGAGTTCAAATTCTTTTAAAATACTCGGCCCAAAAGTTCCGATAAAAAATGTTTGACCCAAGCTAGATGCGAATGTCAGAGCAAAACCAAAAGCTAAAAGATGCGGGTTTTCTGAGATAAACTTTAAATATCCCGATGAACCTTGTTTATTGTTCATTTACAAAATCTATCTATCAACAATGAAAATTTATTCATCCAAGTTGCCGTGTTGTGATATTTAAAGTCTATCGTCTGGAACAATAATTATTCTAAAGGGTAGTTAATTTTAGGAATATTTGTGAATTACGTCTTTTAGTGCCAATACTTCATCCGGTGTACTTGCCCAGTTACTTGTTCCGCCCATTGGACTGGAAGGAATTAGAATCCGTTTTACTCCAATTTTGGCTAATTCAGGTATTTCATTTAAATCCTCTGGTACAGATACCGTAAATTCTATTTTCTCCGGATCTCTGCCGTTTTCTTTGGCCGTTGTTTTGACAATATCAAAAAGATCATGAGGTGTGCCTCGCGCAGGAAAAAATCCGTCCCCAATTCGACCTGCTCGTCTTGCAGCAGCTTTTGAGTGCCCTCCAACGATAATTGGTACTGTTCTATTGGGGGGCTGTGGTCGGCAAAATATGGGTTCAAAATCGACAAAGTCTCCGTGGTATTCGGCAAAATCGTTTGCCCACAATGCTCGCATTGCCGCTATGTGCTCGTCTGTACGCTTACCTCGTCCCTCGAAAGGCACCCCGATAGCATTGAACTCCTCTTCTAGCCATCCCACCCCGATACCTAAATCTATTCGTCCACCGGATAATTGATCCAATGTAGCTATTTGTTTTGCGGCGACTACCGGATTGCGCTGTGGAATGATCAAAATACCTGTGGCAAGTCTGATTGTTTTAGTGACTGATGCTAAGTATGCCATATAAATCAGTGGGTCTGGATAATGCATATCCTCATTTCCATCACCCATTCTTCCCGAAGCTGCATATGGATACGTTGATTTGTATCCTTTCGGCACAACCACATGGTCTACGGTCCAGATACTCTCAAAGCCAGCTTCCTCCGCAGCTTGAGCCATGGAAATTGCTTTATCTGACTTAACATTCCTTCCCGTATTTAAATAACGTAAACCAAACTTCATATCTTACTCCAATGAAATCGTATTAAATCTGATTATCAGTGTTTATAATTTCACAATAGATCAGCATAATAACTACTGGCTAACGCAAATGAAAATATGTTTTATTTATGAGACGTTGTGTAGATATTTGATGAAATACACGGTCAATTATTCAAGTCTAAAAATTCAACTCGCGAAAAATTATCATGGTTAGCATCTATAAGGTATTATTAAATTTAGGCATCATATTTGTTAGTTATTTTTTGGGCGTTGATAATACCCAGGCTAGTGAAAATAAGGATCAGCCAGAAAGAGGATACGCAAGGGAGGTTAAGGGGGCGGTGACCGCGGACAAATTTATGGTGTCAACCGCAAACCCCATTGCAACTAAAGCTGGTTATAAAGTGCTTCTGAGTGGCGGAAGTGCAATCGACGCGGTTGTCGCTATACAAATGGTCTTAAACGTCGTGGAACCACAGTCTTCAGGTATAGGCGGTGGGGCTTTTATCCTTTATTGGGATGCAAAAAAGCAACAATTATATTCCTTCGATGGTAGAGAAACAGCTCCTAAGTCACTGAATAGTAGTTACTTTATTGCGCGAGATGGCCGTAAAAAGAGTTTTTGGGACGCCGTTCAAGGTGGCGGATCTGTGGGTGTTCCAGGCACGTTAAGGCTAATGGAGCTTGTTCATCAACGTTATGGAATAGTAAGCTGGTCTGAATTATTTCAACCGGCAATACAGATAGCACGCGAGGGTTTTGTGGTATCCCCCAGGCTTGCAAAATCTATCAGTCGCGCGCAGAAGCGAGGGCTTGATCGTTTTCCTGTCGCCAGAGCTTATTTCTTTAATAAAGATCTAACACCCAAGTTAGCTAACTCTAGACTTGTAAATCTACCTCTCGCAGAAACCTTTGGTTTGATCTCAAGAAGTGGAGCCAATATATTTTATGAAGGCAGTTTGGCCCACTCCATAGTAACATCGGTGAGCAAAACGAAGTTTAATCCAGGTCACTTAACACTAGATGATTTGGCCAGTTATCAGGTCAAAGAGCGTAAGCCAGTCTGCGTACCATACAAAGATTACGAAGTATGCGGCATGGGCTCACCAAGTTCTGGGGGGCTCACTGTTGGTCAGATATTAGGTATACTTGAAAACTTTGATCTCGAAAAGCAGGGATCATCATTGAAAGCAGCCCATCTTTTCATTGAGGCTTCTAAATTAGCTTATGCTGACAGAAATCTTTACATGGCTGATAAAGATTTTATAGAGGTTCCTGAGATTGGACTGATAGATAAGGAATAGGGCCCAATTGATCACTGATAGCGCTTCAGGAAAAGCAACTGCGGGGTATCCTAAAGGCAGCGAAGGATTATTAAGAAGCCTTCAACAGCAAAACGAAAGACCTGGCACTACGCATTATGTCGTTGTTGATAAATATGGGAATGCAGCATCAGTAACGTCAACTATAGAAACGGGATTTGGAAGCCGAGTAATGGTTGGTGGTTTTTTACTTAATAACGAGTTAACGGACTTTTCATTTGTCCCGGACCGTAATGGTCGTCTTATTGCCAATAGAGTGCAAGGCGGCAAAAGACCTAGAAGTTCGATGGCCCCAACGGTGGTTCTAAAAGAAGGTAAGCCATTTTTGATCACCGGGTCTCCGGGTGGATCACGAATTATCTCATACGTTGCAAGAACCATATTAAATGTACTTGATTGGGGACTCGACCCACAAGCAGCAATAAATTCTGGTCATATTGTTAATAGAAATGGCGTCACGGAGCTAGAAGAAGGAACGGATGCCATAAATCTCAAAGAAGGTTTAGAATCTCTAGGACATAAAGTAAAAATTAGAAATTTAAATAGTGGCCTTCATAGTATTCTTTTTGCACAAGATGGTACCTTGATTGGAGCGGCAGATCCACGAAGAGAAGGATTGGTGATGGGAGAATAATCTATTTGGCTCCTTTTAGCACAAAAACGAGATAGGAAAAATATAATGTTGTTTGGAGCAATGGTAACACCCAGAGTTTCTGATTGGATGCTTATTAAAGATATAGAAGATATGGGATTTGGTTCCGTTTGGATGCCAGATTCACATATGATTTATTCTGATACTTATGCGGTTCTCGCATTAGCCGCGGCTAATACATCCAAAATTAAACTCGGAACCGGAATAGCAGTGGCTCCAACTAGAATTGCACCGGTCACCGCCCATTCAATTGCGACGATCAATCAATTAGCCCCAGGTAGAACCTTTTTAGGTATTGGGACCGGTCATACAGGCATGCGTGTCATGGGAATGGATCCAATAAAGGTAGGAGAATTTAGAGAGTATTTGAGGGTCACGAGGGCGCTTCTTCATGGTGAGGAAATTGATTACACTCTTAATGGTAAAACAAGGGGTATAAAGTTTTTGCACCCAGATGACGGTTTTATAAATGTTGAGAGCCCTGTTCCTATTTATGTGGCTGCAGATGGACCGCTTGCGCTACAAGCCGCAGGTATTTACGGGGATGGATGGATTTGTTCACATAATCAATCAAAAGCATTACTTAAAAACAGCCTAGAAACGATCAAATTGGGGGCAAAAAAAGCTCAAAGAGTGTTGCCAGAAACATTTAATACAACGGTGTTAACATATGCCTGTGTATTAAAACCGGGAGAGAGCATCACATCCGAGCGTGTTATTGATGAAATTGGATCAATGGCCATAGCTTCCCTTCATTATTGGTGGGAACTTTATAAGAATGATGGAGATACAAGTACAATTGCTCGGAGCTGTCATGCCATCTGGGAAGAATATTTAGAGTTTACGGAGCAGATGGAAATACCGTTGGAAAAGCGTTATCAGAAAGTACATTTGGGTCATTGTGCTTATATATTGCCTGAAGAAAGACGCTTTGTGACAGAAAATTTGATAAGGTCAACAGGCGGGCTAGTTGGCACTCCTGAGGAAATAATTGGTATGATAAGGGATAGGGAGGCAATGGGTTTGACCGAAATTGCTTTACTTCCAAGCATGGAATTTGCCAGAAAAAACTTATCAGATTTTTCTACCCACGTCATCGAAAGGTATTGAATTCCAAGGAAGACATTAATAACTTAATCTCATTTACGATACCCCTTTCGATTAGCAAATGATTCAATGCATTAAGGATGACATAAGTTAAAATAAGAAAAAATTAGGAGTTTCAAATGAGTGTAAATACCATAACAGGTCGTTCTGCATTTTTAGCATTATTAAAAGACGAGGGGATAACCCATCTATTTGGGAACCCGGGAACAACAGAACTTCCAATTATGGACGCACTGACCGAGCACCCCGACTTGAATTACATGATGAGTATGCAGGAGTCCCTAGTCGTATATATGGCGGAGGGGTATTCGAGAGCTTCTGGGAAATTGTCGGCCTGTAATGTTCATGTTGCGCCGGGGCTGGGAAACGCGATGGGAGCCATATACGCTGCTAAATTTGCTAATACACCAATCATCATTACAGCAGGACAACAAGAATTAGGGCACGGGCTAACCGAACCGCTACTTTACGACCCTTTAGTTCCCATAGCAGAACCATTGGTTAAATGGGCGGTCGAGGTCACTCGCCTTCAGGATTTACCTCGTATTGTTCGAAGGGCAGCAAAAATAGCCATGACGCCCCCAACAGGACCTGTTTTTATTTCTCTGCCAGGGGATATTCTAAATGAGGAAGGTGCATTGGAATTAGGGGCTAGAACTCGTGTTGATACAAAAGTTCGTCCCGTTGATTCTACACTAGAGCGGTTTGCAGATAGGGTATTAGCGGCGTCTAATCCGGTAATTGTAGCTGGCCACGAATTAGCGACGGATGATGCACTTGATGAGGCAGGTGAATTTGCTAAGATACTAGGGTGTCCAGTCTACCAGCAAACTGTTCAATATGGGGCTCATTTTTTATCTGAGCACCCAGGTTTTATGGGGGCTTTGACACGTGACCAACAGCAAGTGAGGGATGTTTTGTCTCCGCACGATTTGTTGATTGTATTGGGGGCGGATGTTTTGCGCATGTCGGTATGGGCTCCGGTAGAGCCACTTCCTGAGGGAATGCCCGTAGTGCAAATTGGGCAACGAGATTGGGAAATGGGAAAAAACTTCCCGACAGAATTGGCGGTTCGGGCAGATATTAAAGAGACCCTCAAAGTACTCAATCCGGTTATGGAAAAAAGGGGTGGGCAGGATCTCAAAACGCGAGCAGAGAAATCATTATCTAATCTCTCTGATAAAAACTGGACATCAAAAAGGAACAAGTTAACGGCGCAGCTTGTTGCCGACAGGCAAGACCATGTGATAGATCCGTCGTGGATGGTGATGGAAGTAATCAACACAATGCCTGAAGATACAATTATAGTAGATGAGGGCATTATTAGCACGAGGGCGTTAAGCGCTCTATTGCCATACAGAGATTCTGCATCTCTATTCGGGATGGCCAGTGGCGGTATTGGTTGGGGTATTCCGGCGGCCTGCGGTGTTCAGGCAGCGCATCCTGATAGACCAGTGATCGCTATTATTGGAGACGGTAGTTCAATGTATTCCATACAGGCGCTTTGGACAGCCGCTAACCAGAAGCTACCACTGACCTACATTATTTGTGACAATGGTGGATATCGCATCATTAAGGAAAGGCTGTATGCCTTTCATGGCAATGATAATTTTATTGGCATGGACTTCAAAGAACCGGCTGTTGATTTTGTTGGATTAGCTCATTCTATGGGAGTTCCATCTGTTCGTATTAATAAACATGAGGAGCTTGCTCCTGCATTGGAGGCGGCAATTAAAAACACTGAAGGGCCAAACTTGCTCAGTGTCACTGTTGATCGGGGTAAGTTTTAGGATTGATCGTTTAAGGTTTATTCCACACCATCAGGGGAGACAATTTGCTTTTTATTCGCAGCCTCCATGATTGCGAGTGTTGTGCTTAATGTTCGTGCGCCATCTTCACCAGAAGTTCTTGGGGGCTCTTCACCGCGAATCACTCTGCCAAAGTGTTCTATTTGATCTTGCAAAGGGTTGCCCGCTCCCTCTAATTGTTGTGTTTTCAGCATAGGAAAGTGCCAGGCCGCTTCCTTTTCATTAGGATATGTCCAAATTCGCATCAAAGGAAAGTCTAATGACCCTTTGGTTCCGATAAAGCGATAACAACAGTCGTCCATGTGGGCAAAATCCTTGTTTTCGCCTGTGGTTGCCTCATAGGACCATGGACTTGGAGCTGCATCTGATAATAGAATAGTTCCGAGGGCCCCATTTTTAAATCTCAATGCAATTGCGGCAGTATCTTCGACCTCATGCTCCCTTGTCTTATTTGAAACGTGTGAAGAAATTTCAACTATGTCTCCACATATCCATCTAAGGCAGTCAACATCATGAATTAAATTAGTTAATATTGGTCCTCCACCTCTTTGGGTCCGCCAGGATACATTATAATAGTCATCATGTTTTTTCATTGCCCAGATGGCAGATACACCAATCAAAGTTCCAATTTTTTCTGATGAGACAATCTCTCGTGTTTTTTCTAGTTGCTTATTGAACCTTCTATAATGTCCAGAGAGAACCAGAGTTTTTTCCTCTCTACTAGTCGCTATAATCGATCGCGCTTCGTCCATTGTTGTTGCTATTGGTTTTTCAATTAGAACGTGAACTTTGTTTTTCGCACAAATTATAGCTTGCTCTGCGTGCAGTGAATTTGGCGTTGCTAAAACCACTCCGTCTACAAAAGTATTCGAGAATAAAGCATTCAAAGTTGTGTGGAATTGGGCATTGTGTTTTTTTGCAAATGACGCGGCACTTGGGTCTGTGTCAACAACAGCACTTAGTTGGCAGGTTTTACTCGATATTAAGGCGTCAGCGTGCTTTTTCCCAATAACTCCGAATCCAACCAGTGCTATTCGCGTCTTTGTCATGGTTGTAGTTGCTTTCTAGGTTTTACAAGTTGTTATTATGGCGTGACTTTAAGTACTTGATCAACACAAGCCAGCCACCCGGAATATTTTTTTTCTCTTTGAGCAGTGGGGATTTTCGGTTCAAAACGCCTCTCTAGCATCCAATTTTTGGCAAATTCCGCAGGCGTAGGATAAAAATCTATAAAAAGCCCGGCTAAGTAAGCGGCGCCAAGGGCTGTAGTTTCGAGTATTTTTGGTCTATCGACAGGGCTGTTCAGCATGTCTGACAGAAATTGCATGGTCCAATCACTCGCTGACATACCCCCGTCAACTCTCAAAATCGTTTGGGAACATTTAGAAGAACTGAAATCTTGACGCATTGCTTCCAATAAATCGCGAGTTTGATAGCAGGAAGCCTCTAGGGCTGCACGTGCTAGCTCATTTGGGCCAGTGTTTCGCGTTAGTCCGAATATAGCCCCGCGGGCCTGCGGGGCCCAGTAAGGCGCTCCTAGACCCGTAAAAGCGGGTACCATGTAAATTTCTTCAAACTCATTCGAGTTTGCCGCCATAATGCCACTTTGGGCGGCACTCTCGAGAGTGCCAAGGCTATCTCTTAACCATTGAACCGCGGCTCCTGCGACAAAGATAGACCCTTCTAGAGCATAGGTTACTTCTCCTTCTAAAGAATAGGCAATGGTTGTCAGTAGCTTATTATTGGAATTAATAGATGTTTTTCCTGTGTTCAACAGGGCAAAGCAGCCTGTTCCATAGGTAGATTTCAACATACCTGGATTAAAGCAGGCTTGCCCAATTGCAGCGGCCTGCTGGTCACCTGCTATACCATTTATATTAATTTTGCATCCGAATAGGCTTGGGTCTGTTGTGCCAAAGTTATCTGAGCAGTTCTTAACTGTTGGCAGCATAATTGCCGGAATATTAAATATATCCAATAACTCTTGATCCCAACTTTGTGCATGAATATTGAATAAACTTGTGCGTGAGGCATTTGTCATATCTGTAGCATGAATTTTTCCACCTGTTAGGCGCCATAGTAGAAAAGTATCCACGGTTCCGAAAAGTAAATCTCCGGATACAGCATTTTTTCTTGCATCTTCTACGTTATCAAGTATCCATGCTATCTTTGTCGCAGAAAAGTATGGATCGAGCACAAGCCCTGTTTTTTGCGATATTATGGGCTCGAAATTCTTCGACTTTAAAAAATCACAAATTTCTGTTGTTCTGCGATCTTGCCAAACAATGGCCGGATGAATAGTTTTTCCGGTTTTTTTACTCCACACAAGCGTTGTTTCGCGCTGATTGGTTATCCCAATTGACGCTACCTCTTGAGGGTTCAGATTAGCTTTTGTAATAGCTTTTTGAGCCGTCTCTATTGTTGAATTCCAGATTTCGTCTGGGTCATGCTCAACCCAGCCGGATCTTGGAAAAAACTGCTGCAATTCTTGCTGATCTATTGATATAATTGAAAAATTTTGATCAAAAATTACAGCTCTTGTAGAAGTGGTTCCTTGGTCTATGGCTAATACGTAGTTTGGCATTTATTCTACCCCCAGTAGGTAGTTTAAATTACATTGTCTTATAAATAATACTAAATTTCGTTGTATATATTTAGGATAAAGCACGGTTATCTAACCATTTTTGTGCCGTTTGATATTCTTTCATTGATAAAATTAACCCTAATTGAGATCGGGGCCAGAGTTTATCATCTGCAGTTCTAGTCCATTCAAAGCGACACAAATAATTTACCTCTTACTCATAAAGACCTCCTCCAAAATATTTCCCGATTTACTCGTGATTATTAACTTTATTTAAAGGCCTATCTTTAGTTATTATACAACTAGAAAAAAGTCCGTTTAAATTATTTTTCGTTAATCAGGTTATATCTTGATGAATTCTGTGTCTCTTTTCATTCTTTTCCCAGCGTTTACCGTCAACTCCAAGTTAGTGTGTGTCACCAGTCTAAGAATAGAAGTAAACCTTTAAACTACACTTTAAGGCTTCTCGACCAAGACGACACTAGCAATTCTTTAAATACCTTAATCCTCCATAGATCATCTTTGTGCCCGCAGATGACGTGGTACTTCCAAGGTCATGTTTTAATACATCAAAACTTTTAACTTACGGCCAGCCGCATCACGGTCTATACCAGATCCGGTTGTACTCCCATCTACAATTACAAGATTAAACCCTTCCAAAATGATGGATGTCCTTTGTAAAATAAATTTTTGATAGCTAATTGAGAGAATAATTGATGATGTTAATCTTTTTGGCACGTGGAGGTCTAAGAAGTGAAATCAACGAACCATTAATTGGATGCGTTTTTTTATAAATAAATTGTTAGAACATAGCTTGAGAATTATGATGCATTTTAGGATTATTTTTGGTGAATGATATTATAACTTCATTATCTGACGCTTTCCGTGATCGGTTTTCAGAGGAAACACTGATGTTTTTTGCTGAAAATGGCTGGGATGAGCAATATGGTGGTCTTTTCGAAATTCTCGAAGCCAATGGAGAAAGTAAAGATATCCCATTCCGTCGCGTCATGGTTCATGCGCGTCAATTATTTGTATTTTCCAGATGGGCAAAACTAACAGGAAATAATCATTTTATAGCTAACGCCGATAAGATTTTTAATTTTATGACGAGTGCCTTCTGGGATCTCAAAAATGGGGGATGGTTCTCTAAGGTGAACCTGGATGGCTCTGTGAAAGATCAAAAAAAGGATCTTTATGCACATGCTTTTATACTATTTGGTTTGGCGAACTATAAAAGTTCGTTGAATAGAAAAACTGCTCAAACTTGGATAGATAAAACATTAACTATAGTTGAATATCGATTTAGCAGAGAGGATGGCTCGTTTAGGCAAGAATTAAGCCCCGGTTTTGAGGATTTATCGCCTATGATCAGAAGCCAGAATCCACATATGCATCTTCTCGAGGCAATGTTATATTTGTTAGAAAATGATAAGCAAAATCCAAGATATTTAACGCTCGTAAATCGGTTGCTAAATTTATTTGAGAATAAAATTTTAGATAATGAAAACAAACTAATCAGAGAGTATTTAGACCAAAATTTTGAACCGAGGTTGGTTAATAGTTTTATTGTTGAACCAGGCCATCATTATGAATGGGCATGGCTTCTTAATTGGTCCGATAAAATTTATAAAAGTAAAAAGTATGGCGATCTGACTAAAAAACTTTTTAATAAGGGTTGGAGGATCGGCTGGGATTCTAAGAATGGCGGCGTTTTCGATGAGTTTGATTGCGAAAATAATCAAGTTTTCCTTTCCACTAAAAGGTTATGGCCGTTGCTGGAATTAATAAAAGTCCTTTCGGTTATATCTAGTAATTTCCATGGCGATAATCTGTCTTTAGCCTTAGAAATTATTTTAGAACGTTATATTAAACCCGATGGCACTTGGATAGAACGATTCGATCAAAATTGGGCGGTTATCGATAAAACGATGCCTACAAGTTCGATTTATCATATGGCTATGACGATTTTGGAGCTAGAGGCACGAAAGCTAAAAAAATAGTTCAAACGAACTACTAGTTTTCTCCTTTTATTACTTAAACAACTTTTTTAGCTGGCTTTCTCCACGAATGAATTGCGACGAATTTTCAGCTTCTCTCTAGCCTTTAAAATCGTTATTTTCTTCAATGTCTTAGTATTTAGAAATATCGATCATCCCGTCGTGCATCGTATTCTCTGGTGTGAGTAACCCTCCACCGCTTCCTTTAAAACTATTGATCTCGCATTGTGACTTGATTTATTAATAAAAGACCTTCATATAGCATTTTTTACTATCCAAATAAGGTAAAATATTTGTAATCTTAGCAGCATAAAATGATGCGAAAGAAACTTTCCAACGTGTGTATTGCTTTTTGATGGATGCGGGCGTAGGGAAGACAGGCTATTAAAACATAAATATTAATGATTTGAGCTCATAATGAAGATTGTTCAATCCAAATTTGCCATAGGGGCAATAGTGCGCCACAAGATACACGACTTCCGTGGCGTTATTTTTGATGTTGATCCTGAATTTGACAATTCAGATGAGTGGTATCAATCGATACCTGCTGACAAACGCCCAAGAAAAGATCAGCCCTTTTATCATCTATTAGCAGAAAATCCTGAAAACTACTACGTTGCTTACGTCTCAGAACAGAACCTCGTAGAGGATAGTGACAACGGCCCAGTTGGTCACCCAGAGATCGCCACTATGTTTACTGGCCCACAGAATGGTTCGTATAAATCTAGAGCAATGGTTGCTTAATTTCTGCTGTTTAAAGTTTTATGATCATTTATTTGTGAATATTGGAGAGCGTTTCTCTGAAAAAGCAGCTTCAGCTTCTTTGTGATCTTTACTGAACCAAAGGTCCGGAAAGATAGCGTGTTGTTGTTTACGCACCTCATCGTAGGAATATTTGCTTGTTGCGGCTATGATCTCTTTGGTGGCCTTGAGGGCTTTGGGGGCCGACTTTTTTAGCACTTCTGCATATTCCAAAGCAAATTCCATAGAGGTACCAGTCTCGACGACTATATCTACAATTCGAAATTTCTCGGCTGCTTCGGCGGAAATACGTTTTCCGGTCATTAATAAATTAGAAGCTATTCTCGGTCCACAGTCTCTCACTAGTCTATCTATACCGTTCCACGCGGGTATTATTCCAAGTTGCGATTGAGGCCAACCAATTTCACTATGTTTTTCTGCTATCCTGTAGTCCGTGCATAGAATGAGTTCTGCGCCACCGCCAAGTGCATAACCGTTGATGGCGCTTATCACGGGGCATTTTAAGGTTTCTATCAAGTCCATAGCTCTACGTGTTCTATCAAAATGATAATTTAAATTTTGAGGGCTTTTTATCTCCCTGTATTCTTTAATATCTCCGCCAGTACAGAAGAACTTTTCGCCAGTTCCGGTAATTATTAATGCGTGGAGATTATTTTCTTTATGTAAGCGTTCAAGATTTTCGATGAGTGCTGATGTCAAATCGCTGCTAATAGAATTGCCCGCCTGTGGTCTATTTATAGTTAGTACCTCAATATCTCCAATTCTTTCGATATTAAGCATTTGTAATCTCCTCACGTTCTACAAAGTGAATTAATACGCCGCCGGTTGACGCTGGATTTATAAATCCAATCATAGACCGTCTTGAGCCTTCTCTTCCTATAGCATCTATCAATTTAAAATGATGTTTTTCGAGATGCTTTAATGTTTGGTTTATATTTGGTGTTTTAAAAGCAAGATGATGCAGGCCCGGTCCATATTTATCGACATATTTGGTAATAGCGCCTTGATCTTGTTTCGTGTTACCCGGTGTTCCGTGCGCTATTTCCGCTCGGTGTTGATTATTAAAATTCTCTAAGAATTCGAGTTCTGTGTCTCCAATAGTTATAAATGAAACCCGCAACCCACCCATAGTCTCAGGGGGACGCGTTTTATAGATTACTCCGTATTTATCGGAGGTGAAACTCTCCATGGATACTTTGACTTCCATATCTGTTTGACGGCTTTCTACTGGTAAACCTAGTTTCCCGGCAAATATAGATTCGGCTATGATGTTATTGTTTGATGCTATTCCTATATGGTCCATACGTTCCACATATTCCGTGCTGTTCCCTCGAAGCTCAGTCATGGGTGTGAAACGCGAAAATACGCCCTGTGTTAATTGCTCAGGAACTTGAAACTCTTGTAGCCCATTTATGCCATTCGAGTGTTTTGCGTCCTTGATAAATAGGGATGCTACTTCCTCTGCATTTTTCGTCGCAAATGCCAAATGATCGACGCCTGGTTTATCCTTAGAGAGAAACGTTGAACCTGCGGGAAATACAGCTATTGCTGTATCACCAATACCGTACGCATTGATGGCACCATCAGGAGTATCTAATGAAAAGTGATTCAGTTGCAGACATTCTGCTAATAATTTATGCAACGCACTCGGGTCTCTAGAAGAAACGGCTATGTACGCGAGTTTAACTATATTTGCCATATCAATGTCTACTTAAACCTTCTATTAAAACTTTCATAATTTTAAGAAAATACGCAGATCTTGTGTCTGTTACAAGCAACGTTCATTCAACTTTAGATTAATTAATGATTTTTAAAGCGTGGCAATTTGAACTTGTTCATTGGTTGTTGTTGTTAAAATGTTATTGTTGTCAGTAGGGATAAACAGCAAGTCCTATGTTAACCAAACAGAAATCAGGTAAGAAATAAAATGTCGTTAGAGATTACTCTTTATGTGATAGCAATTTATTGTCTTGCGGGCTGTGTGAAGGGGGTTGTTGGACTTGGTCTACCAACAATTTCGATAGCATTAGTAGCTACTGTGTTGGGTCTCAGAGAGGCTATGGTGTTACTTATTATTCCTAGTCTTGTTACAAACCTTGTGCAGGCAATGGTTGGTCCAAGCCTTAGTGCCATTTTGCAAAGAATATGGTTGTTCTTAATAGCACTTTGTCTGTTTACTTGGATAGCGACTGGGGTTCTTGTAAAAACAGATCCTTCGATATTAACCTTCTCCTTGGGATTAATTTTGATTACTTACGCTGCAGTGAGTCTTGCCAACATAAGAATTACTGTTCCACCAAATAAAGAAAAATGGTTGTCCCCCGTCTTTGGTGGAATGACGGGTATCAGTACTGGGCTAACAGGCACTTTTGTTGTGCCCGGGGTACTTTATCTGCAAGCGCTGGGGTTGGAAAAGAATAGCCTTGTTCAAGCAATGGGTATTTGTTTTACGACAGCGACATTGGCATTAGGTTTATCTCTGGGAGGCCATGGTTTGATGTCGGGAGATCTAGCAGTGCTATCTGCTGTAGCGGTATTACCGGCTCTACTAGGGATGAAAATTGGCACCTACGTACGCCGAAGTTTACCAGAAGCTACGTTTAAAAAAGTATTTTTCGTTGCACTATTAATTCTAGGCTTGTGGATCACATTTAAGTCGGGGCTATTTTAGCCTCAACCACCCCCTATTTTTGGAAGGAAAGCAACCTCCGAGTCAGGTTTAAGTTCCTCCAAAAATGCATCCTGATATATGTCGCCGTCTATGGCCACAGATAGTGTGCCGTCGCTAATTTGCGTCCCCAGGCCCGGGTAGCGATTGTCCAACTCTCTGATAAGTGAGCGAACGGATGGCGCTACGATGTCAAAATCGCTATTGCCATCCGTAAACCGTTTACTCAAAGAGTCAGTGAGTATTATCCGAGCCATTTCAAATTGATTCGGTTACTCTGCAGCTTGTTTTATGTTGCTGGAGTCAAGAGCAGCTAAGAGGCGAGGGGGGGACATTGGTAATGCCTCCATTCGAACACCTGTTGCACTCTCAATTGCATTAGCCACTGCAGCCATAGGCGGTACAATTGGAACCTCTCCGACACCACGCACACCATATGGATGCCTATCGTTTGGACATTCAACCATAACTGCTTCAATCATTGGTAAATCGGAGGCAACTGGAATTCTATAATCTAAGAACCCTGGATTATCCAGTGTTCCCTTTGAGTTATAGATGTATTCTTCGTTTAATGCCCAACCGATACCCTGAACGGCACCGCCTTGTATCTGGCCTTCAACATAGGAGGGGTGTATTGCTCGTCCTACGTCTTGAACTGCGGTATAACGCAGTATGGTAACGCCGCCAGTCTCAGGATCAACTTCAACATCGCAGATATGTGTGGCAAATCCTGGGCCTGCGCCCTGCACGTTTTGAGCGTTATGCCCACATATCGGACCACCGGTTTTTGGTGCTTGTGCAGCCAATGCGGCCAATGATAATGGCTCAAAATCACCTACGTTTGTACTTGCCGGTTTAGCATGTCCATTATCCCAAACTACACCCTCAGCATCAACCTCCCAGATTTTGGCGGCCCTTTCACATAGCTGGCGAACTGCGTCTTTGGCTGCTTCAACTACAGCCAGTCCCGTAGCAAATGTAACACGTGACCCACCTGTCAGAAAGTTGTAACCTATCGCTGCGGTATCGCCGATGATTGGTCGAACATCGCTATATTCGATACCCAGCTCTTCTGCTGCCATCATCGCCAAAGACGCTCTGGAACCACCAATATCCGGGTTTCCTGAGATAACAACGGCGGTACCATCTTCGTTGATATTCACGGTTGCACTCGATTCACCGCCAATATTGAACCAAAAACCAGAGGCTACGCCGCGCCCTTGATTTGGACCCAATGGGGCCTTGTAGTGGTCATGATCCATTGCACGATCTACAGTTTCCTCATAACCGATATCTCGGAAAGTTGGGCCATAAGCAGCCTTTGTTCCTTTTTTGGCGGCATTTAACTTTCTAATTTTTAAAGGATCCATTCCTAGCTCCTTCGCCAATTCGTCGACTATACTCTCGGCACCAAAGGCGGATATTGGAGCACCGGGTGCCCGATATGCGGCGACTTTAGGACGGTTGACGACGACATCAAACCCCTGGACATGAACATTGGCAATGTCGTATGGCGCTACAGCACACATGCAGGCTGGCGCGACAGGGGCGCCGGGGAATGCGCCAGCGAGTAGACGAACAGTAGCTTCAACAGCAGTTATTTTGCCCGCTTTTGTTGCCCCAATTTTAAAATCCATCGAGCCACCCGATGTTGGACCACTCGCCCGGAAAACCTCTTCTCGAGTCATGATCATTTTAACTGGTTTTCCAACTTTGCTGGATAGCAAAGTAGCTAGCGGTTCTAGGTAAACGACGGTCTTGCCTCCGAAACCACCACCAATTTCAGAAGGTGTTACACGTATTGATGAGGTTGGCATACCTAATAATTGACCAACGAATGTCCGCACCATGAATTGTCCTTGTGTACAGCACCAAATTTGTGCTTGTCCGTCCTCCGATACAGAAGCGACAACAGCATGTGGCTCTATATACCCCTGGTGAACAGCCTCGGTCTTGTAGGATCGTTCAATTACGACGTCGGCTTCTTCAAACCCTTTTCCTGTATCCCCCAATGAAAATTCTACGTGCTTTGCAATATTTGTTGGACCCTTAGTTTCGTATCCAATTGGAACCATAGTATCGTCAAGAATAGGGGCATCGTCCTTCATCGCGGCGTCTACATCGACGACATGGGGTAGTACTTCGTACTTGACATCGATCAGCTCTAGAGCTGCTTCTGCTATTTCAACCGTTGTGGCAGCAACAGCGGCAACTGCGTGTCCATCATATAAGACCTTTTCTCGAGCCATGACGTTCCTGGTCATGTCTCTATAATTAACCATGCCTTCTCCGGCCGGCTTAAGTTCCGAGGGTTGATCCTTTAAATCCTTAGAGGTAATGACAGCCTTAACGCCAGGAAGAGCCTCTGCTTTCGAGGTGTCTATTGACTGAATGATAGCATGGGCGTGAGGACTGCGAAGTACGCGCCCATGGATCATACCCGAAAGAGAGAAGTCGGAGCCAAATTTGGCACGACCTGTGACTTTATCATGTCCGTCTGGGCGAATCTGACGAGTGCCGACCCACTTGTAATCTTTCTGTTCAGAGCTCATTTTGCGTTCTCCCTCATGTCGGCAGCAGTGCTCATGACGGCTCGTATAATTTTATCATATCCTGTGCAACGGCATAGGTTCCCTGCTAACCAGTACCTTACTTCAGTCTCCGTTGGGTTGTTATTCCTTTCTAAAAGAGCTTTAGCTGCCACTAGGACACCAGGAGTGCATATGCCGCATTGAAGGGCTGCCTCTTCCAGAAACTTTGTTTGCAAGGGGTGCAGCTTTTCACCATCAGCCATCCCTTCTATAGAGTCGATCTTTTTATTATCGCATTCGGCTCCAAGAACTAAACACGAGCATACCAATCGGTCATCAACCATTACGCTGCATGCACCGCAGTCGCCAGATGCACATCCCTCTTTACTGCCGGTTAGATTGAGTTCGTCCCGAAGCACATCAAGTAACGTTTGACGAGTTGAACAAAGAAATTCGACGGGTTCGCCATTTAAAGTGGCTGATATATGATGTTTGGCCATGATTATTTTTTCCCTGCACGTTCAGCTGCGATAGTAACCGCTCGTCGTCCTAAAACGCCAGCGATCTTGGTTCGGTATTCGATTGTTCCTCTTTTGTCATCGATCGGTTTACAGGCAGCTTGGCAGGCCGCATCCAGCGCTGCCATAGCATCTGCATCGAGCTTGGTTCCAATAATTGCCTTAGCTGCATCTTCTACTACAAGAACCGTGGCGGCGACGGCCCCCAATGAAACCTTGGCAGTTTTTACAACGCCATCTGTGTCCAATGTAAGGGCTACCCCACAGCCTACAACCGCTATGTCCATTTCTGTCCTCGGGATCAAACGAAGATAAGCATCTCCTCCTCCTGCGGGACGGGCAGGCAAATTAAAACTAACGACAAATTCACCTTTCTCTAAACAGGTGCGTCCTGGCGCCACGGTAACCTCTTCCACAGGAATTGTTCGTCTTCCGTTCGGTCCGGCGATATTTACTGTCATTCCCGCTGCAACCATTGCTGGAACACTGTCGCCGGCTGGAGATGCGTTGCATAAATTGCCGCCCAGAGAGGCGCGGCCTTGAATTTGAGTTGAACCGATTAGCTCCCAACCTTCAACCACGCCAGGCCAATCTTTTGTTATATCGTCCCTGTCGCCAGCTTCAGCACCTGCCACAGCCGCACCAATGGTGTAACTGCCATCACTATTTTTGGTCAGGGTTCTTGTTTCCTCAATATGTTTGATATCTATGATGACATCGGGTTCGACCATGTGAGCCCTTAATTGGACTAACAGGTCAGTCCCGCCTGCTAATATTTTTGCATTTCCCGATGCACCTTGAAGCAAAGCTACCGCTTCTTCTACGGTTCCCGGTCTCTCAAATTCAACTGATTCCATTTTACGTTTTTCCCCCTGGGGTTTGCACCTTATTAATATTACCTTTAAAACTAGCTTTCATACAATCGTGTTCGAAACACATACGCAATTAAAAGCGACCTAACATAACTAACTCACCACGATATTGCGTCAGAGAAGCACGATGTCAATGGAAGAAGACACCAAAACAACCTGACGCACAAAATCAGATTAAAATTGCGTACTTCGATTATAGTCCATACTTAACATGTATCAACTCAAACCAACTTTAGCGTCAAAAAAAATGACATGTCAGTTTGTCTTTGCGAGCCGCGTTTCCACTAGCTTTGCCCAGTAAGATGAGCCGAGCGTTAAAACTTCATCATTAAAGTCATATTCTGGATGGTGTAAACCGGGATCGTTATTGGTCTTTCCTCCTCCTATCCAAAGAAATGCTCCTGGTCTTGCTTCTAGCATGTAAGAGAAGTCTTCACCGCCCATAACTGGTGCTATGTTATCGTCAATCATGCTTTCATCAACAATCTCTTTAGCAATATCAATGGCTTCAGCAGCTTCCTTTGCATGATTTATCGTTGCGGGATAACCATTATCATAGTCTATATCGATATTTACGTTGTGTGCCGTCTCCATACCTTTACAGATTTCTCTGATACGGTGCTCTATCAGTTTTCGTATTTCTGGGTCGAATGTTCTAATTGATGCTGTTAACTCCGATGAACTCGCAATCACATTAGATGCGCTTCCTGCATGAAACATCGTGACGCTTACTACTGCGGATTTAATTGGATCGACATTTCTTGCAACTATAGTCTGCATAGCAGTGTAGAGTTGAACTGCTACGGCAATAGGATCAATACCAATATGAGGCATGGCCGCATGGCATCCAACAGCATTTATTGTGATTTTAACGGTATCGACCGCAGCCATAAGGGGACCAGGTCTGGTCGCTAGCGTGCCGGCGGGTAATTTTGGATCATTATGCATACCCCAAACGGTATCGCATGGAAATTTTTCAAAAACTCCCTCTTCAACCATTACGCGACCTCCGCCGCCGCCTTCTTCAGCAGGTTGGAAAATGAAATTCACAGTCCCATCAAAATTCCTTGTTTCTGCTAGGTATCTTGCAGCACCAAGTAGCATGGTTGTGTGCCCGTCGTGTCCACAAGCATGCATTTTCCCATCATTTTTGGATTTATATATTGGCGTTCCTTCTTCAGACATCGGTAATGCGTCCATGTCAGCCCGTATTCCTATTGTCCGCGGACTATTACCATTGCCTTTTAAAACGCCAACTAAGCCCGTTTTAGCAATGTCTCTATGTACTTCAATACCCCAAGACTCTAATTGCTTGGCCACTAGGTCAGATGTCCTGTTCTCCTCAAATCCTAATTCTGGGTTTTCGTGTATATCTCTACGAGTGGCTATGAGATCATCTTGGAATTCAGCGATGCGGTTATATATTGGCATTTTTTCCCCGTGCTATCTGGTTTTTCAACGTTTCAGGCCTAAATTTAAATATAACTTTTGGTTTACTAACAGCATAATTATGAGACTTTTCGAGTGATAAGAAAGAAAATAATCTTAATTTTATCAAATTCAAACCCTTTCTTCTTTTGGACTTATTAATAATAATCGCTTTATCATATGTCTTAGTCGTTGAGGAAACTAATCGTCGGCGCTAACATCATCCTAGTCGTTAAACAAATCTGGGAATTTAATAGATGGCAAAATATAAGGCTCCGAAGGGGGTTACAAAACAGACAGCCGGTTTCTTGACAAAATTAGCATCTCTGAATCTTCCCCCGGTAGTAGAATTGTCCCCGAATGAGGCGAGGGAACAGATGGAGCGTGCGGTGGCGGCGAGAGATTTGCCACCATTATCAATTGGCGGAACAAGAGAATTGAGGATCCCCGGGCCGGCAGGATTAATCCCTGCTAGACTATATTTACCAGATAGCTCTTCGACCAACCCGCCGGGACTTTTAGTCTATTACCATGGCGGAGGCCACGTTATTGGTAGCCTATTCAGTCACGATGCAAGCGCGCGTGGGCTTTGTCACAATGGTCGCTGCGCTGTTCTTTCCATCGATTATCGAATGGCTCCAGAGGATAAATTTCCTGCTTCGGTAGATGATAGTTACGCCGCCCTGGAGTGGGCAGCGGCAAATGCGGAAAAGCTGGGATGTCGTTCCGACAAAATCGCGGTAGGAGGAGATAGTGCTGGCGGCAACTTGGCGGCTGTAGTTTCAATAATGGCGCGTGATTTGAAAGGCCCCAAAGTCTGTTACCAAGTCCTTATCTATCCTCTAGTGGATTATCGATGTGAGGGAAATAGTTACGACTTATTTGGCAAAGGGTATGGGATATTAGAAAAGGAAACGATGCTTTGGTTTCAAAATCATTATCTTGGTAAAAGTTCTAAAAATCATAAGAATTGGAAAGCTTCACCGTTGCTAGCTGAATCCCACAAAGATCTGCCCCCAGCTTTGATAATAACGGCGGGATGCGACATCCTAAGGGATGAGGGACGTAATTATGCCGCGGCATTAATTGCAGAAGGAATTGAAGTTAATTTTATTGAATACCCCGGAGTTCTTCACGGTTTCTTTGGGTTGACCGGTATTATAGATGAAGCTGATTCAGCAAATATTGCGGCGGGCAGATCCCTTAAAGCAGCTTTCTCAAAATAAGGTTTATTCATCACAAAACAAAAATTTGAGCAGTTTTTTTGAATTGGAAGTAAAATGGATGACGCCGTAATAGTATCAACAGCCAGAACCCCGATTGCGAAGGCATTTCGCGGAGCATTCAATAATACCCATGGCGCTGTATTAGGAGGACATGTTGTAAAACACGCTCTTAAACGTTCTGGTATCGATTCGCACGAAATAGAAGATGTTGTCATCGGTTGCGGGTTTCCAGAAGGCGCAACAGGCCACAATGTTGCGAGACAATGTGCATTGAGAGCTGGATTGCCAGTCACATCGGCTGGAACAACTGTGAACCGTTTTTGTAGTTCGGGATTGCAAGCCATTTCTATCGCGGCACAGCGTGTTGTTATGGACAAGGTTCCTGCCATGGTTGCAGGGGGATTGGAGTCAGTTAGTTTAATTCAGCCTAATATGAATACTAACAATTATACAGAACCTGGGCTTATGGAATCAAAGCCTGAAATTTGGATGCCTATGATTGAAACCGCAGATACGGTTGGACATCGTTATGGGATATCGCGAGAAGCTCAGGATGAGTATGCCTTACAGAGCCAGCAACGGACAGCCGATGCTCAAAGAGATGGCCGGCTTGATGCTGAAATAGTACCTTTGGAGACTACTATGTTGATCAAAGACAAGGAGACTGGTGCTATTTCCGAAAAAACCATAAATCTTGAAAAAGATGAGGGTAATCGACCTGAAACAAATATGGAGGGATTGGCCAATCTCGTTCCCGTTAGAGGTGAAGAAAACTTCATAACAGCCGGAAATGCCAGTCAATTATCGGATGGGGCCTCCGCTTGTGTTGTGATGAATTCGAAGTTAGCGGAACAACGAAATATAGAACCTCTTGGGATTTACAAGGGACTAGCCGTAGCCGGCTGCGAGCCAGATGAAATGGGAATTGGTCCTGTTTTTGCTGTTCCAAGGCTGCTGGAGAGGAATAACCTTACAGTAGACGATATTGATCTTTGGGAATTAAACGAAGCCTTCGCTGTTCAGGTTCTTTACTGCAGGGATAAACTAATGATATCTAATGAAAAATTAAACGTGAGTGGTGGTTCCATATCTATAGGGCATCCTTATGGGATGAGTGGAGCACGAATGGTTGGACACGCCTTAATTGAAGGTAAACGGCGTGGTGCAAAAAATGTTGTTGTGACAATGTGTGTTGGCGGCGGTATGGGCGTTGCCGGTTTATTTGAAGTGGTATAGGTAAAAAAAATGGAATTGATATTAACCCCCGAGGAAGAGAAATTTCGCGACGAAGTACGGGAATTCGTTTCGACAGAGGTATCTGAAGAAATTCGCCGTAAAACTATGACTGGTTTTCGACTGAATAAGGAAGATCACGAAAGTTGGCAAAGAAAGCTGTATGCCAAAGGATGGATGGCTCCAGGATGGCCTGTAGAGCATGGGGGTACTGGTTGGACGCCAATGCAGAAGCATATATTCGAAGAAGAATGCGCTGCTGCTGGCGCGCCGCCTGTTATTGCTTTTGGGGTCACAATGGTTGCTCCTGTCATAATGGCATTTGGTAATCAAGAGCAAAAAGACTACTACCTACCGAGGATATTAAGGTCTGATGATTGGTGGTGCCAAGGTTACTCGGAGCCGGGGTCGGGATCTGATCTAGCGTCATTGAGAACAAAGGCTGTTCTCAATGGAGAGCATTATATCGTGAATGGACAGAAAACTTGGACGACAATGGCACAACATGCAAATTTGATGTTTTGCCTGGTGCGGACCTCCGATGAAGGAAAGAGGCAAGAGGGTATAAGTTTTCTGTTGATTAATATGGAGCAGCCGGGTGTAACTGTTCAACCCATAAAAACTATTGATGGAAGCGTGGAAATTAATAATGTATTCCTCGAAGACGTAAAAGTACCTGTCGCTAACCGTATCGGAGAGGAAAATAAAGGTTGGACGTATGCAAAGTACCTATTAGGCCATGAGCGTACAAGCATAGCTGCTGTGGGACGCTCCAAGGCGCAATTGAAGCGTCTTAAGACAATAGCTTCCGCCGAAGAGCAGGATGGAAAACCTCTGATCCACGATCCTACATTTAAAGAAAAGATTGCAGGTATTGAAATAAGTTTGCTCGCACTTGAATCCCTTGTCTTAAGAGTTTTATCAGATGAGAGCGCGGGAAAAGGTCCCGGTCCGGAGGCGTCCTTTCTAAAGATAAGGGGAACAGAGGTTCAACAAGGTATAACTGAGCTTTTAATTGAAGCTATCGGGAATTATGCGCATCCTTTTGTGCCAGAAAGTATGGAAACTGGTTGGAACGAGGATCCAATAGGACCGGAGCACGCAGCGTCAATTGCTCCTCACTATTTCAATTGGAGAAAAGCTTCAATTTATGGTGGTTCTAACGAAATTCAAAAAAATATCATAGCAAAAGCGGTTCTAGGTTTTTGAACTTTCTTCATAAAATATGGATTTGTCTCCTACCGTATCAAATAAAATTTTGGAAGGTTTAGTTTTCTATGAGTTTTGCATTCAATGAAGATCAAAAACTACTCGCGGAGACTGTGGATCGTTTTATTTTAGATGATTACAGTTTTGAACAGCGCCGAAGAACAATTGCTATGGACGGTGGTTTTGATAAAAAAAACTGGGGAAGGTTTGGCGCGTTAGGTTGGTTGGCGTTACCAATACCAGAAGAATTCGGTGGGTTGGGGGGCTCAACGGTTGACGTTGCAGTGCTTTTAGAGGGTTTCGGCCGAGGTCTTGTCGTTGAACCTTATCAAAGCACGATTGTTTTAGGGGCCGAAACAATAGCTCTAGCGGGGAGAGTAGATCAAAAAAAGTCCCTGCTTGAAAAGATTGCTGAGGGAAAAAAGTTAATATCTTTCGCACATACTGAGCCGCGTTCTCGCTTTAATCTTCAACACGTAGAACTAACGGCAACCAAAGATGGTGAAAGTTACAAATTAAACGGCGAAAAAGCGGTTGTGCATAACGCTGAGACAGCTGATTTGATTATTGTTTCAGCGAGGACCTCAGGTGATATTAGAGATGACGACGGTATCACATTATTTTTAGTGGATCCGAAAACGGAGGGTTTAGAGTTTAGGTCTTATCCAACGATCGATGGTTTGAGGGCTTCGGAGCTTTCTTTTGATTCTGTAGTTGTGGATAGCGAGCAAGTGTTAGGAGATTTGAATACTGGTCTCAAGGTGTTGGAGCGTGTCATCGATAGGGCCTCTGTTTTACTTTGTGCGGAGGCAGCCGGGGCAATGGATACAGCCGTAAAACTGACGGTTGATTACATCAAAAATAGAGAGCAATTTGGTCAGCCAATTGGAGCTTTCCAAGTTTTACAACATCGATCAGTAGAGATGCTTGGTGCAAAAGATTTTTCAAGAGCGTTAACATACCGTGCTGCGGGTTTGATAGATGAAGGAAGCCCGAACGATAGAGCCAGGGCGGTTTCAGCTGCAAAAGTAGAGGCTGGACTGGGCGGTAAGTTGATTGGACAGGAAGGGGTTCAGTTGCATGGCGGGATGGGAATGACGGATGATATGGCCATTGGACATTTTTTCAAGCGACTGACGATGATCGATGTATTATTTGGTAATGTTGACTTTCATCGAAGGCGGTTTTCGCAAATCAGTTAAATTTTAATCAACCTCAATTAAGGAGAAATACATGATTCCCGAAATGACGGAACGTGCGTCGAAATTAAGAAGCCGTGTTCAAGAGTTCATGGACGAACAT
Organism: SAR116 cluster bacterium AG-313-A07; assembly: GCA_003284265.1. Taxonomy (GTDB): domain Bacteria; phylum Pseudomonadota; class Alphaproteobacteria; order Thalassobaculales; family Thalassobaculaceae; genus UBA7326. The sequence continues at coordinate 5,764 of QBVV01000027.1, read as the reverse complement.
ATTATGCCGAACGAGTCATTGTATTATCAACAAATCGATGAGGGAGCAGATCGTTGGGAGTGTCCTCCAATTTTAGATGAACTGAAAGCAAAGGCTAAAGCGCAAGACCTCTGGAATTTATTTCTACCGGAATCAGATAAGGGGGCAGGGTTAACCAACCTAGAGTATGCCCCAATTAGTGAGGTTATGGGGCGAGTTTCTTTTGGTTCTGAAGTGTTTAACTGCTCAGCACCGGATACCGGGAACATGGAAGTACTTGAGAGGTATGCTACGGAAGAAAACAAGGAAAGGTGGTTGAAGCCGTTACTTGCAGGAGAAATTCGCTCTGCATTCGCGATGACAGAACCGGCCGTAGCTTCATCTGATGCGACTAATATTGAGTCCAGTATCACTAGAGAAGGCGATGAATACGTTATCAACGGTCGAAAATGGTGGACGTCAGGAATACTAGATAAAAGATGCAAGATACTAATTTTCATGGGTAAAACTGACCCAAATGCAGAAAAGCATAAGCAGCAATCCATGATTTTGGTACCTGTCGAAACCGAAGGTGTAATTATTAACCGGGCTCTAACCGTATTTGGGTATGATCATGCACCTCACGGCCATGGTGACGTTACATTTGATAATGTTCGTGTCCCGGCAAGTAATATGTTGTTGGGTGAGGGGCGTGGCTTTGAAATTGCGCAAGGTCGACTAGGGCCTGGCAGAATACATCATTGCATGCGTTGTATAGGCCAGGCGGAGCGTGCGCTAGAAGCTATGAAAAAACGCGCAAATTCGCGGGTGGCCTTTGGACAAAAGTTGTCAGATATGGGTGCATTGCGGCACAAGGTTGCTGAGGCTCGCATCAAAATTGATCAAACTCGATTAATGGTTCTTTATGCGGCGCATAAAATGGACACAGTGGGTAACAAAGCCGCACGTAAGGAAATAGCTATGATCAAAGTTGCGGCACCCAGAATGGCATGCGAAATTATTGATGAAGCGATACAGGTTCATGGTGGTGGTGGCGTAAGCCAGGAATTTAAGCTGGCTTACTCTTACGGGTCAAATAGAACCCTACGTCTAGCTGACGGTCCAGACGAAGTGCATTTGGAAGCAATAGCTAAGGCAGAGTTCCGCAAAAACGACTAGTGTTTTAATTACGGATAGGAGTTCTAACTTTGGGGCTCCTATCATTTGCAAACATAAACTTTCAGCTCGTTGCCAGCTCTACATCGATTGGGCAATGTCCCAGCCAATGCTAGCAAGTCTGGGAGCTTTTTCTCCAACTTCAATGGCATTTTCAGAGCTGGCGTTCCCCTGAATGCCCCTCGCGTAAACTCCTTGGCAGATAGAGGCGAGGCGGAAACATGAAAACGCCAGGAAAAATTTAAACTCTGGTATAGCGTCTCTATTCGTTCTTCGAGCGTAAGCAGCAACGTAGCTTTCCAAAGACGGGATCCCTTGCTCTTTTATGTCCAGTCCCACCAATCCGTTTAGCGAGGTGCCGTCATGTGGCAAACTATAGGGCATAGAGTTATAGGCTAAATCTGCTAAAGGATGCCCCAATGTTGATAGTTCCCAGTCAAGTACAGCGATAACCTTTGGTTGATTGGGATGAAGTATCAAATTTCCCATTCGAAAATCCCCGTGTGCTATTGATATTTCATCTTGTTCAGGGCGATTTTGCGGTAACCAGTCCATAAGTGCATCCATCGCAGGCATAGGGTCTGTCTTGGCTGCATCAAATTGCTTAGACCATCGATCTATTTGACGTCCAATATAGTTCTGTGGTTTGCCAAAATCACTTAAACCAACGGCGGTGAAATCTACATTATGCAAATGTGCTAAAGACTCGTTCATAGAATCAAAAATTAGTGTACGGTCCTCAGCGGAAAAATCACCGGGTAAAGACGTATCGTCTAGGATCCGACCGTCTAGATAATCCATTATAAAAAATGGGGTGCCTATTATTTTTTCATCTTCACACAAATGTCGCATTACAGGGACGGGGACATCCGTGTCAGCTAATGCCGACATTATTTTATATTCTCGTTCTATTAAATGAGCCGATGGTAAGAGCTTGCCTGGAGGCTTTTTCCTTAAAACATATCTTTTGTTATTTGCCTCTAGACAAAAAGTTGGATTGGACTGTCCCCCTTGAAATTGTTGGGCCAGCATTGGAGAGTTAAAGTCCTCCAGGCCTTGACTGCTTAAATAATTAGATAGTCTTTTCTCGTCGAATTTATGAACAGGGCTGATTGATGCAAGCGTTACCATTGAATTTCCTTAAGAAGGATCAGTGATCATGCGGCCACCATCAATCGTAATTGTCTGGCCTGTTAAGTAATTGCCCGCTCTAGTAGCAAGGCTGGCTGTTAACATCCCTATGTCGTCGGGATCTCCAAGTCTACCCAGTGGGGTTATCCGCTCTACTGCTTTTGTTTTTTGTGGATCTTCCCAAAGTTCTCTTGCAAAGTCTGTTTTAATCAAACCTGGTGCTATCGCATTGACACGAATATTATGAGGCCCCCATTCCACTGCCAAATTTCTAACAAGTTGTTGTTCCGCGGCTTTTGATAGGGAGTATAAGCCAAGGTTTTTACTTCCTTTAAAGCCCCCTATACTAGAGATAATGATAACAACACCATCTTTTCTTTCTGCCATGCCAGGACAGACCATATTGCAGATTTGAAAAACGCTTTTAACGTTTGTATCCATTATTTTATCATATGCTTCGTCGCCTGCGTTTAGCATAGAGCCATAAACAGGATTTGTGGCCGCATTACACACGAGAATATCTATTTTTCCATATTTGGTGATTGTTTCAGAGACTAAAGTTTCAAGTGCCTCTTTTTTTCCAATATGACAAGGAATGGCTGTAGCTTCATGGCCCTTCGCTTTAATTTCATCAGCTACCTTTTCGCACGCTGCCGGTTTTCGACTAGATATCACTACTTTGGCTCCCAATGCTGCCATATTCTCGGCTATGGACTTTCCAATGCCTTTTGTCGAGCCAGTAACGATTGCTACTTTTCCAGAAAGATCAAACATGCAATTACTCCTAAACTAAATTAACTAAGTTGCTGTTAAGCCTCCGTCCACAACGATCTCCGATCCGGTCGTGAATTTTGCTTCATCGCTTGCCAGATATAAAATCGCAGATGCTATATCCTCAACAGTGCCTAATCTACCCATCGGTGAGGCGCTTTCAAGAGCTGATTTATAGCGATCAGGTGTGCGGTGGTTATCAACCATTTCATCTACCATTGGTGTATCCGTATAGGAAGGGTGAATCGAATTGCATCTAATGCCATAACCTTTTCTCGCACAATGCAGAGCTACCGATTTGGTTAATAAACGAACAGATGCTTTGGACGAGCAATAGGCTGCTAAATTAGGAGCGCCTATTATCCCGGCTACACTAGAAACATTTATAATTGAACCCCCGGTTTTATTTTTCTTCAAGAGATCCAGCGCATATTTGCAACCCAGGAACGGTCCCTCGGAGTTCACGGAATGAATCGCCCGCCACTGTTCCAGAGTTGTTTCTTCTATCGACCCCGTAGTTCCAACGCCTGCATTATTTACTAAAATATCAAGTCTGCCGTGCGTCTTTTCTACAAATTGTAAAACTGAAAGCCAGTCATTTTCTGAGGTAACGTCATGATTTCTGAATGTTGCTGTGCCACCAGATTCATTGATGGTTTGAGCTGCTCTAGCACCAGCCTCAGTGTTAAGGTCAGTTAATATTACAGACCCACCTTGGACTGCCATTATTTGGCTTGTGGCCAGCCCAATACCGGAAGCAGCTCCCGTTATTAGTGCAATCTTGCCCTCAATCCTTCCCGTTGCCGTGCCAGACACTTGATCACCTCGTAGATTAAATATTTTCCACCATAGAGATTAAATAATAACTTTACTTTGACTAAGGTTCCAGTTTTGTCTGTATGTGGACAAATAAACTTTTTTGGGAAGATAAATATGAGTGCTTCGTCGGACAGACTACTGGATCGAGTTTTGGTTACCAACGATGATGGTATTAATGGACCGGGATTGGCGATAGCAGAGCATGTTGCGAAACATGTATCTAAAGAAGTCTGGACTGTCGCACCGGCTGAAGATTGCAGTGGAGGGTCCCGTCAACTTAATTTGCATAAAGCCCTTCGAATACAAGAACACGGCGAAAAACGGTTTTCAGTTACTGGTTCTCCAGCCGATTGTGTAATGATGGGGGTCGGCGAAATAATGGTAGATAAAAAACCGGATTTAATAATTTCGGGAGTAAACGCTGGTTTAAATATCGGGGGTGATTGTGGTTTTAGTGGCACTGTAGGTGCTGCGATGACGGCTGATGTACTAGGAATACCCGGAGTGGCATTAAGCCAGGCGTGGCGAGAACGCAACAATATCCCCTGGCAGACTTCGAAGGAGTGGTTGCCATCTGTTGTAAAAAAATTAATTGAGCTTCCTTCCTGGCCGTGGAATTTTGTCCCGAATATTAATGTACCTGCGGTTCAAGCTGCAGACGTCAAAGGGATTTCTATGGCGAAGCAAGGCATGACAACAAGGGTTTCCCCGGCAATAGAACGTCGAGTTGATCTACGTCACCAGGATTACTATTGGCTGTACCTGTCGAAGGATCATGGGACACCTGACCCGCAGGAAGACATAGCCGTTCTTCGAGACAACTATATTGCTGTTTCACCTCTGTCTAGAAATGCTACTGATCAGGTTGCTTTATCGGAACTATCCAAAATTCTTTCTTAAGGGATTGGTGGGAAGATTGCCATAAGTATATGAAAACAATAGAAACAAAAGGGATTTTTTCTATTTTTTTTGTTGATGCATCAATTATATTTTTATCAGTAAAGCGTTACTTCTCGCTTGCGGCGCCTCTAAACATGTATCAATCTATCCTGCGAGAATATAGGGGTCACAGGAGGGATATATGCTGAGCGGCCGAATGATGGAAATGCCACTAACAATATCAAGCGTCATAGATTATGCTGCCGACGTGAGGAGCGATACAGAAGTTGTATCAAAATGTGTAGAAGGTGGGGTCCATAGGTATAGTTATTCGGATGCACATAAAAGAACGTGTCAATTAGCGCATGCTCTCAAAGGTATGGGAATAAAAGAAGGTGATCGGGTCGCTACTTTAGCTTGGAATGGATACAGACATTTTGAATTATATTTTGCAATTTCGAGCGTAGGTGCTGTCTGCCATACAATAAACCCGAGACTGTTTGCCGATCAGATAGTTTATATTGTTAATCATGCAAAAGACCGTATTTTATTTTTAGATACCACTTTTATCCCAATAATAACCCCTTTAATTCATAAATTACCAAAAGATCTGAGGTATGTGGCTCTTTGTGATCGCAAGGATATGCCAGATTGTGATATCCCAAATTTGGAATGCTACGAAGAGCTATTAACAGGGCAACCAACCTCGTTTTCATGGCCAAATTTGGATGAACGATCGGCATCTGCCCTCTGTTATACATCTGGTACAACTGGTAATCCAAAAGGCGTACTATTCACTCATCGATCTACATTACTCCATACTTTCGGGATGATGGTTTTTGCAGCAGAAGTGGGACTCAATTCTTCCTCAGTTGTGCTTCCTGTTGTTCCTTTTTTTCATGCAAATGGTTGGGGCTTACCATTTGCTTCCCCCCTCGTTGGGGCAAAATTTGTATTACCTGGCCCCGGTCTTGATGGCGAGAATCTCTTTCAACTAATGGATGCAGAAGGAGTGACTTCAGCCTGGGGA
>QBVV01000026.1 GCA_003284265.1 SAR116 cluster bacterium AG-313-A07 | reverse complement strand
TCGGAATCAGAAAGTTTATTCATCGGGAGATTTTGATAATATGAACCTACACGACTTAGCCTCGCCGGTAACTATCCATCAATTGATGAACCATACTTCAGGCTTTACGTATGGTGCTTTCGACCCAGGCCCAGTTGGGCGTGCATTGAGAAAAGCGAAGATAGATTTTGGAAAAACAAATGAGAGCTTAGAAAATATTGTAGAACGACTCTCTACTACGCCGTTGTGCTTTCAGCCAGGGTCTAGTTGGCGATATGGAGTCTCAACAGATGTACTTGGTCGAATCATCGAGGTGGTAACTGGAAAACATTTGGAAAGTGTATTCAAGGAAAGAATATTTGATCCTTTACAAATGACTGATACATCTTTTTCCGTGCCAGATGACAAGCTAGATAAATTTTGCGCTCTCTATACACGAACCAATGAAAATCCTCTCAAAAAATTAGAAGATGCTGATGATAGTCGGTTTCGACAACCTGTTATTATGAACTCTGGTGGTGGTGGATTAGTGTCGTCTATGAGGGATTATGTGAGTTTTGTTGAGATGATAAGAAGGTTCGGAGAATTAGATGGAGAGCGTGTGCTAGGAAGAAAGACTGTTGATTACATGATGCAGAACCATTTACCTGGTGACATGGCTTCGATGGGTCAGAAAACGTTCAGTGAGATGCCTATGACAGGAGTTGGTTTTGGTCTAGGAGGAGCAGTGTTAATCGATCCTGTCAGATCAGGAATTCCTGGGTCCAAAGGCGAATTCACCTGGGGGGGCGTTGCGAGTACAGCTTTTTGGATAGATCCACTAGAAGATATATCTGTAGTTTTTATGACGCAACTAATTCCCTCCTCTTCTTATCCAATAAGGAGAGAATTACGAGTGCTGGTTTATCAGGCGTTGGTTGATTAGTGTGATATAAAACAGTTTTTGAGTTGTTCATCTGAATTGCACACATACGGTATAAAGTTTAAAGTACTCGCAAGCGGATATCATTTTAATAACCGATGCGTAAGACCCAACAATCCTAATTTTGCAAAGTTATATGTGAAGTCGGTGATAAAAAAACTTTGATGTAGTTAAACTGTTATTGAATGTGGTTTTGGAGTTGAGAATGAATGATGAAGAACAGGCGTCATTTGAGAAAGATAGAGCGCATCTACCAAAGAAATTAACTGGCGCGCAGGCTTGGTATGGGCCCGATATGTTAAGCTCGAAAAAATGGATATACTCTTTATCAGATCAAGATATTGATGAAATTAATATTGCTCTTAAAACGACAGAAAACTCGGATATCGCAGCTATAACTAAAGAAGATTTTCAGTTGCCGAACTTGTCGAAAAAGTTGAGAGAAATTCAAAACGAAGTAATTAATGGCCGTGGCTTTGCACTCATTCGAGGGCTACCTGTAGCAAATTGGTCGATAAAGCAGTCAGCCACAGCTTATTATGGAATTGGTATGCATATAGGCAAGGCAAGATCTCAAAATGCCATGGGGCATATCCTGGGTCATGTTCGAGATCTTGGAAGAGATGCTGTTAACGATAAAAATGCACGAATTTATCAGACGCGGGAAAGGCAGAATTTTCACACAGACTCTTGTGATGTTGTGTCACTTTTATGTCTTAAAACATCTAAAACAGGTGGTGCCTCTGCATTGGTCAGTTCAATGACTATTTATAATGAGATGTATGATCGCAGGCCAGACTTGTTGCGATTACTTTTTGAGCCCTTCGCTACGGATCGCAGAGGAGAAATACCTGAGGGAAAGAAACCATATTTTGAAATACCAGTTTTTAACTACTTTGAGCGTTATTTATCGGTCATTTATGCCCCTCGTTATATAGATTCTGCTCAGCGTTTTGATGGGGTTCGTGAGTTGTCGGAGAAGAGACGAGAGGCTCTAAACATGTTTGACTCTATAGCGAATGACCCCGCAATAAATATGGAGATGGGCTTTAAACCAGGTGATATTCAGTTTGTGCATAACCATACTATGCTGCATGACCGTACTGCATTCGAGGATTGGCAGGATGAAAATAAAAAACGACATTTATTGCGTCTATGGTTGGCAGTGCCAGATGCGAGACCATTGCCAGAAATTTATGCAGAAAGATATGGACAGGTAACTATTGGCGATAGAGGTGGCATTATTGTCCCGGGTTCAAAATTAAACGCGCCATTGGATCCTATCTAAATTTTTTCAGGCTAATCATGGAACGAAATAGTACATTTAACAATTAAATGCAGCTAGTGGGTTTATTTCTCTTGTTACTATCTATAAGCCGCGCTAGTTAACGGAATAGCTTATTTAAACAGACATAATAGTATAGGTGAGTATCAGATTATGCATCGTTATCGAACCCATAATTGTAATGAGTTAAGTGTCGCCGATGTCGGGAATACCGCTCGCCTGTCCGGTTGGATCCATCGCCGAAGAGATCACGGGCAACTCGTTTTTTTGGATTTGAGAGATCATTTTGGTATTACGCAATGCGTTGTCGACATTGAAGACGCAACATTCCCGATAGTTGAGAGTGTTCGAGTTGAGAGTGTGGTTACCATTACTGGTAGAGTGGTCCGACGAGACGACGAAACTATTAATAATCGCATTCCAACAGGTGAGGTAGAACTCAGGATTGACTCTTTTGAAGTTCAATCTTCAGCGGATCTTTTGCCCTTACAGGTCAACGCTGAAGAAGATTCAGGAGAAGAAAACCGCCTTAGGTATAGATTTTTAGATTTAAGGCGTGAGCGTATTCATAACAATATTGTTCTTCGTTCTGATGTTATATCTTCAATTCGAAAACGAATGGTTGAACGCGGTTTCACTGAGTTTCAAACGCCAATTTTAACGGCAAGTTCTCCAGAAGGGGCTAGGGATTTTTTAGTTCCTTCCCGATTACATCCAGGTAAATTTTATGCCCTCCCGCAAGCACCTCAACAGTTTAAGCAACTGGTAATGATGTCTGGTTTTGATCGCTATTTCCAAATTGCTCCGTGTTTTAGGGATGAAGATAGTCGTGCGGACCGGTCTCCCGGAGAGTTTTATCAACTTGATCTAGAGATGAGTTTTGTTGAGCAAGAGGATGTTTTCACCGAAATAGAACCCGTTTTAACAGGTGTATTTGAGGAGTTTACCGATTGGGCTGTCCCTCAGCCATTCCCGAGAATTCCTTTTGCGGATGCGATGTTGAAGTATGGATCAGATAAACCAGACTTGAGAAATCCACTTGAAATTTGTGATGTGTCAGATGTTTTTGCAAATAGTGAGTTTGCAATTTTTGCAAAAACTGTTGCTGAAGGCGGTGTTGTTCGCGCAATCCCTGGTCCCAAATGCGGCAGCCGAGCTATTTGTGATAGAATGAACTCTTGGGCTCAAACAGAGGGAGCCCCGGGAATGGGGTACATTATTCTTGGCGAAGGTGTAGGCAAGGGACCAATTGCCTCTAGAATATCCAATTCTGCACTATCCGATTTGAAAGAACGAACCGGAATGGATGATGGAGATGCCATATTTTTCTCAGCAGGAAAATCTGCTGATGCTGCAAAATTGGCTGGTCAAGCAAGGTTAAAACTTGGGGATGATCTAGATATTTGTGAAAAGAATATTTACAAATTTTGTTGGGTTGTCGACTTTCCGATGTTTGAGGAAGATGAAGTCTCTGGAAAGATTGAATTTTCACATAATCCTTTTTCAATGCCTCAAGGAGGTATGGATGCACTTGAAAACAACAATCCTCTTGATATCCTCGCTTATCAATATGATATTGTTTGTAACGGGGTAGAACTCTCGTCAGGCGCCATAAGGAATCATTTGCCAGAGGTTATGCTTAAAGCGTTTTCTATAGCCGGTTATGCTGAAGAGGAGGTTGAGGAAAAATTCAGCGGTATGCTAAATGCATTTCGCTATGGTGCTCCGCCACATGGTGGTTTTGCGCCGGGGATAGACAGAATCGTCATGTTAATAGCTAACGAACCTAATATTAGAGAAGTTATTCTCTTCCCAATGAATCAACGTGCAGAAGATCTAATGATGAACGCGCCTAATGAAGTTGCAGCCGAGCAACTAAAGGAATTACATATTAAAAGTTCACTGCCGCCTCCAAAATCTTTATCGGATTAGTATTGGATCGACGGCAAAAGGCCTTTAAACGCTTTGTGCTATAATTTTTAGTTTTTGGATTTACAAAAAATAATAATTGAAAAAGGGGGCAAAAAGCCCCCTTTTTATTTAGATTTGTGGGCGTTTAAACAACACCAAATGCCATCATAGCATCTGCAACTTTTTTAAACCCAGCGATGTTTGATCCAGCCATATAGTTGCACCAACCATCCTTTTGCTTTCCTGCTTCATGGCAGTTATTGTGGATGCCAGTCATAAGGTCCCTTAACATTTTACTGAGTTCTTCATTACTCCAGGACCTACGTTCAGAATTTTGGCTCATTTCTAAGCCTGACATTCCAACACCACCTGCATTTGCGGCTTTTGCTGGTGCAAATAATATTTTTGCATCAAGAAATTGATGTATTCCATCAATATTTGTTGGCATATTTGCACCTTCAGAAACGGCCATGATACTGTTTCCTAGCATAGTTTTAGCATCTTCCGCCGTGATTTCATTTTGAGTGGCGCAAGGCATAGCTAAATCGGCATTCACACCCCAAGGACGTTTGCCCGCATGATATTCAGCCCCACTAAATTTATCGGCGTATTCAGAGATACGACCTCTTCTGACGTTTTTAAGCTCCATAATCCATTGGAGTTTCTCTTCGTTTATACCATCCTTATCGTAAATAAAGCCTGCGGAATCGGACAAAGTCAGAACCTTACCACCGCGATGGGTTATTTTTTCAGCAGCAAAGGTAGCCACATTTCCCGATCCCGATATTATGACATCTTTACCTTCAATCGCGTCGCCTTTAGTTTTTAGCATTTCCTCTAGAAAATAAGCCGCTCCATAGCCCGTAGCCTCTGGACGCATTTCACTTCCGCCATACTCTAGGCCTTTGCCAGTTAAAACGCCCGTAAAATGATTTGTAATTCTTTTATATTGGCCAAACATGTAGCCAATTTCTCTACCGCCTACGCCAATATCGCCTGCAGGGACATCAACGTCAGCCCCAATATGACGATATAGTTCGGTCATAAAAGATTGGCAGAAACGCATGACCTCATTTTCTGACTTGCCCTTTGGATTAAAATTTGCTCCTCCTTTTCCGCCTCCCATTGGCAAACCTGTGAGCGAATTTTTGAATGTTTGCTCAAAAGCAAGGAATTTCAATATTGATTGATTAACAGATGGGTGGAAACGTATCCCGCCTTTGTACGGTCCGATTGCATTATTATTTTGTATTCTGTAACCCCTGTTGACCCGGATATTGCCGGTGTCGTCTTCCCAACAAACTCGAAAAGATATTACTCGGTCTGGTTCCGCCATTCGTTCAAGAACCTGTGCCTCGACATACTCTGGATAATCTTGCAGCCATGGGATAATATCTGCCGCTATTTCACGCACAGCTTGGTGGAACTCTAATTCCCCGGGATTATGAGCTTCTACACCCGCCATAAATGATTCTAAATCAGTCGCCCTCTTGGACATTGATAATACCCCCTCTTGAGTTTAAAATTAAGCAAGTGAATAGCTTGCCGCTTTAGCTCATCATATTCAATTAAAAAATGCTATTTATTTACTTATTTATCGACCCAATGCTAAGCAGGGCCGCCGTGGGTCCGCTGCACCCAACAACAACCCCTGGTCCTTACTACTTAGAATTGCACAAACAGCCCCAGCCTTCCATATTTGGTCAGGCCACACTTCGACCTTATGACCCTTGCTTTCTAATTCTCTTCTTGTTTCAATATCGATAGCGTTTTCTATTTTCAATACGTCTGGGAGCGCAGTATGCGGTTCAAAACTGTCAGGGGCATTATAACTTGCAAATCTTGGTGCTTCGACCGCCCCTTGGAGGGAATATCCAAAGTCCGTTATGTTCAGTAATACTTGCAACATCGCTTGACATTGTACATCAGCACCTGGGGTTCCAAACGGCATAATCGAGCCATTTGGAAGAAGCGCAATCGCTGGATTTGGTGTGAGCCTAGGCCTTTTCCATGGTGCAACGCACGATGGATGTCCTTTTACCGCCCAGGATTGCGACCCTCTGGAAGATGGAGTGATGCCCCACTCCGGAATAGCAGGGCTATTAGCAGAACCATCACTTGGGGTTATTGAAGCTACTAGTCCATCCGAGTCTATAACACACACATACGAGGTGTCCTGTGATATAAACTCCTCATCTAAGGTATCCTCTTTCCCATTCCAAAGATCAATCCCACTTAATGTTTCATCGTCCTTAATTAGGTTTAATCTAGTCTTAGCGTATTCGCTTGAGAGTAATTTTTCTGCCGGTACATTTACAAATTCGGGGTCTCCAACATAAAGCTCACGATCTGCGAATACTAATTTTATTATTTCGGTTAACGTATGAATATACTCCACTGAATTGTGACTCATTGCTGTTAAATCTTTATCTCTAAGAAATGACCACATTTGAGCCATGCTGATTCCTTGGCACCAAGCACCGCATGTAAATAATGTGGTGTCGTTGCGGATAATTTTAATAGGTTGTTCAATAGAAACCCTAAAATCTTTGAGATCTGATAGCGTTATCCATCCACCATGGATGGTACTAAAATTAGATATCGCCGCGGCGATGTCACCCTCGTAGAATGCTTTACGAACCGCATTTAATTTCTCAACACGAGTACCTTTTTTACTGGACTCTTCATCAGCCATAAATTTGAAAGTTTTAGCCAGACCTGACTGTATGAAAAGATCACCAATCTTTGGAACACTATTATTTGGTAGATAGATTTCCCTGGTGGAAGGATGGCGTCTGTATTTTTCTTCATTCTCGCGAATCGATTGAGCCATGAGTTCATGCATTATAAAACCGTCCTCAGCAGCTTGTATCGCTCCTCGGGCGGCTTCACCAAACGATATGGTGCCAAATTTCTCAAGAGCTGTTATGAAGGCATCGGGTGCTCCAGGAACAATCATCCGCAGTATCCCTTCAGGAACATGCCCACCATGGTTTTGAATTAGAAAGTCAATATCGGCTTTTTTAGGCCAGCGACCAAGACCGCTGATTGTTGTAACTTTTCCGTTATCTGGTTCCCTTACCATTATTGGGGCAACACCTGCAAAATTTACTAAATCGCTCTGCACCACGCCCAAGACCATTGCCGCCGCTACGCCTGCATCAACAGCATTGCCGCCGGCTTCCAATATTTCTAATCCTGCCTGGGTAGCTAGAGGATGGCCGGCCGATATCATGTGTTTATGACCTGTAGCCACCATACGTGTGCTTCCCATCGTATCACTCCTTAAAATTTCTAACTGACATCTAGACCTGCATGAACCATCATGCAATGTTGAGTTAGAATAAGTCGGGAGGAGCTTTATGGATATTAAAAATTTCGCCGAACGGTATATGCCAAAAGAAGTCATTGAGGCTGTCGGTTCGGATAGGGCAGAAGTTGCTATTAAAATGGCAAGCACGGCTGCTGCAAGGTTGGACCGAAATAATGAATTTTTTTACGAGCCAGCACACGTTTATCATCCAGGCAACTGGAGTGCAAAAAAATGACAGAACTACATTGGTTAGAGGCCCATGAAGCAGCCGAATTAATAGCAACCAAGCGACTAACCTCGCTGGAGTTAACCAAAGCGTTATTGGACAGAATAGAGAAGTATGATACCGGCCTTAATGCTTTTTTAACGCTACGTCCAGAGGAGGCTCTGGAGGATGCCAAGAAGGCAGACGAGGCCGTGCAGAAAAAAGAGAAAATAGGTGCAATTCATGGCGTTCCATTTGCCCTAAAGGATATTATTGATGCTGCGGATTGGCCTACTACCGCGCATTCAAGATTATTTGCGGACAATATTGCCAAAAACGATGCCGAGGTAACTCTGCGTCTCAAGCGAGCAGGTGGAATATTACTGGGTAAATTATCCACCCATGAATTTGCTCTAGGGGGACCTTCATTTGACCTTCCATGGCCACCAGCCAGAAACGCTTGGGGGCGGGACTATTTCCCTGGAGGTTCTTCGAGTGGTTCCGGTGCTGCTGTCGCCGCTGGGTTTGTCCCGATAGCACTAGGTACTGATACTGGAGGATCCGTACGAAATCCAGCATCAATGAATGGACTTCTTGGAATGAAAGCGACCTATGGTCGCGTTAGTCGCAGAGGCGTAATACCACTCTCATTCTCCTTAGATCATGTGGGCCCACTCACTCGCACGGTTAGGGACAATGCTCTGGCATTATCTATAATCTCCGGATTCGATGAACAAGATCCAGGGAGTTCAGATGTTGTAACACCTAATTTCTCAAAATACTCTGGCTCAGGAGTGAAGGGATTAAAGATCGGCGTTATCAAACACTTTTACCAAGAAGATATGATTGCAAGCGACGAGATGTCGTCTGGCCTCGAGAATGCTTTTGCTGTTTTAGCTGACAATGGTGCTCAGCTAGAAGAAATAAAAACGCGTCCTCTTGTCGATTTTGCTACGTGTAATCGTATTATTTTATTGTCGGAAGCTTGTGCTATTCACCAGAAATGGTTGGTTGAAAGAACAGATGAGTATGGCGAGTCATTATTAACCAGATTATTACCAGGGACTGCGTTTAACGCAGTCGATTATGTCCAAGCAGTTAGAACAAGAGCGCGTTATGCCGCAGAATTCAATAAATTTTTTGAAAAATTTGACGCAATTGTAACCGTGAATAATATGGAAGTAGCATTTCCAATAGAAGATCAAGCTGCATGTGATAAATATTATTCCCGACAAGCTCGAACACCGTTCAATGTGACGGGGAACCCAGCTCTTGCCGTACCTATAGGGTTCGATGGGGGTGGTTTGCCGATGTCTATGCAAATAATAACCAATCAATTTGATGAGGCCATGGCGTATAGAATAGCTGCTTCTTATGAGGCGGCTACAAATTGGACAAAAATGCATCCCGATTTAGATAAAACGGCGACTTTACCTTAATAACTCGCTACTTATTTGAAGCTGAGCGTGCACGAATAATGCATTTGGTTTTACTGTGAAGTTAGTATAGGGCTGTCGATTGTTTCTCAAGGAATAGAGGATATTTAAGTAATGTGGTTTATTGGCGTTGATGTTGGGGGGACATTCACAGATTTTCATGCCATGAATATTAGTGATGGACGGGTTTTTTTGCACAAAACTCCGTCTACTCCGAATGATCCCTCGTTGGCTATCATGACCGGACTCGACGCTTTACTTGAAAAAAGTGGAATTGATGTTGGGGAGATAGTTCGTTTGGCGCATGGCACTACTGTTGCCACTAATGCCTTGATTCAAAGACGCGGTGCTAGGGTGGCCGTTATTACAACAGAGGGATTTAAGGACTTACTGGAAATTGGTCGTCAAATAAGACCGAAGATGTATGATCTCAAAGCGGATAATCCGCTACCTCTATCAGAAAGGCACATGCGTTTTGAGATCGCTGAACGAGTCGGTTCGAAAGGCGAGGTAATTAAACCGCTTTCGGCCAACGCAATCTCAGACATCATACAAAGAGTTAAGGCTTCAAACGCTGAAGCTTGTGCGGTTTGCCTTCTGTTTTCTTTTCTTATGCCAGAACATGAAAAAAAGATTAGGGAAGAATTAAGCATGAATATTCCGAATTTGCAGATTTCTCTATCTGCTGAGGTGCAGCCAGAGTTTAGGGAATACGAGCGATTTTCGACCACTTTATTAAATGCTTATTTGCAACCGGTTATTGGCGAATACATGCGAAAATTAGGCAAAAAATTTAAAGAAAAAGCGCCAAATGCAAGACTTGGGATTAATCAATCTAGTGGTGGGTTGATGTCAGTAGAGCGCGCCGAGGCAATGCCAATACGTACAGCATTATCAGGACCGGCGGCCGGAACAGTGGGCGCTATTTATCAGGCAAAATTGGGAGAAAGAGCAAACATAATTACACTTGATATGGGTGGCACTAGTGCTGATGTCGCGTTGATACAAGATTACGAGTCAGGAATTGGATACGATAGAGTGGTAGCAGATTTTCCAGTACGGCTGCCGATGATTGATATTCATACTGTTGGTGCTGGCGGTGGGTCAGTCGCCTGGTTTGATAAAGATAGTCTCATGAAAGTAGGACCGTTGAGCGCTGGCGCCGAGCCAGGGCCAGCGTGCTACAGTCGTGGTGGAAAACAGGCTACAGTTTCTGATGCCAATTTAATTCTTGGACGTCTGCCTGATAAGCTAATTGGTGGTGCAATGAGCCTTGATATCGCGAAAGCCGAAACTGCTATTCTACCGATAGCAGAAAGACTTGAGTTCTCAATAGAAAGAACTGCGCATGGGATAATAGGAATTGTTGTCTCTAATATGGTTAGAGCTATAAGAGCTGTTTCTATCGAAAGAGGTCATGATCCGCGCGATTTTAGTTTAATGGCATTTGGAGGTGCTGGTGCTCTTCATGCAGCAGATGTTGCTAAAGAGTTAGATATGAGTGAAATTATTGTTCCGCCATCCCCGGGTATTTTGTGCGCTCAAGGATTAGTTGTATCTGATCTTAAGGAAGATTTTGTCGTAACAAGGCGAGTTCCATACAATCGCAACACCATTCAAAATATACAAAAGGATTTGAAAGGATTAGTAAGCCGCGCTGAACAATGGTTCCAAGAAGAAGGGATAATAGGGGAGGATCGTACTACTCGGATAAGCTTTGATATGCGGTATGTTAGACAGAACTTCGAGTTGACAATTCCTTGGATTGAGCTTTCGGGGCCGCCAATTTTAGATTACTCCTCTTCGTTAGAGGTGTTAACTGGAAGGTTTTATGAACAACACGAAAAGACGTACGGTCATTTCACGGAAAAAGATCCAATTGAAATTGTAAATATTCGGTTAATGGCGTTGGGAAGATCCTCTACAGAAATAAATCCAATCAGCGAAGAACAAATTAATAATTCACCGCATCCTATTTCTGAGAGATTTGTTTGGTTTGAGCCCAATAAACCTTCGAAAACGCCCATATATTCTCGTAGTAAGTTGAGATTTGGTCACGCATTAGTTGGGCCTGCGATTATTGAGCAACTGGACGCGGTAACGGTTATATTTCCGGGCGATACAGTCAAAGTGGATAGTTCGGGTAACTTAATAATAAAGGTTAAGTAATGAAAAAAGAGGCAATAAAGCTTGATCCGGTGACCATTGAAATATTATCGAATGGACTCCAGTCGGTAGTAGATGAAGCTTTCATAGCTTTGATGAAAAGTGCATACTCAACGAATATAAAAGAACGACATGATCACTCCTGTGCGATAGTTGATAGGACGGGACGACTTGTTGCGCAGGCGGCCAATAGTATTCCTGTGCATATCGCTTCCGTTCTGGGCCAAATGCAAGCAATATTCAAAAAATTTCCTTTAGATGAGATAACTGAGGGGGATGTTTTTGCTGCTAATGACCCTCACGAAGGGGGAGGGACACATCTTCCGGATGTTAGTTTAGCCATGCCTGTTTTCGCAGATGGGCAATTACTCGGTTTTGTTTGTAATATTGCTCATCATGCGGATATTGGTGGTATGTCGCCAGGCTCGATGGCAGGGGGAATGAAAGATATCTATCAGGAGGGTTTGCGAATACCAGTTGTAAAGTTATTTAGGAAAGGAAAATTAGATCAGGACATTTTTGATATATTATTGCTCAATGTTCGCGTTAGAGATGAACGAAGAGGAGATTATAATGCTCAATTTTCATCACTGCATTTAGCTGCAAGGCGTCTATTTGAAATGATAAACAAATATTCGGGTGATTTGATAAGAAATGTTTTTAACGAGATTATAGACAGAACGCACGAGCGGATGCTCTCAGCTATCACTCTTATTCCTGATGGAGTATACCGGTTCGAAGATGTAATGGATGATGATGGTAGAGAGGCTCTAAACGTTCCTATAAATTTAACTGCCACGATAAAAGGAAAATCAGCATTATTTGATTTTGCGGGTACGTCCCCGCAGACGCCAGGAAACATCAATATACCATTACATGGCACCAAAGCGGCCGTGTGCTATGTCTTAAAAGCTATGCTAGACCCAGAGATTCCCAATAATCAGGGAGTATTGGATGCAGTTGAGGTGGTCGCTCCTATGGGAACAATGGTGAGTTGTGTCGCTCCAGCTTCAGTTGCGGCCCGGGCCCATACGTCCCAAAGAATAATTGATGTTGTTATCGGCGCTTTATCATCAGCATTACCTGAGGCAGCCGTTGGCGCTGCCAATGGAGCGAATACAATGGCAGTTTTTGCGGGTAACGATCCTGAAACTGGAGAGCCTTATGTTTACTTAGAAACTCTTGGTGGTGGATTTGGAGGTCGAAATGATCGCGACGGTAAAGATGGCGTGCAAGTCCATATTACCAACACCTCTAATTTGCCGATAGAAGCGATAGAGATGGAGTATCCACTGCGCGTTGATCGGTATGGTTTTATCCCAGATTCAGGAGGTGCTGGAAAATATCGTGGAGGATTGGGGCTGCAACGCGTCGTTCGACCAATAGGACACACATGTGTATTTAACGGTGTGGGAGAGAGGTTTAGAAATCGCCCTTGGGGAATTTTCGACGGATGTTCCGGTCAAAGTGGAAGTTTTTGGTTGGAAGAGGATCAGTGTCTGCCTATACAATTATCTCATAAACCACCGGATATGCCATTAAAGCCGAACCAGGCACTGGTAGTAAATACACCGGGAGCGGGCGGCTATGGTGATCCCAAAAAAAGGTCAAAGGAATTGATAAAATCCGATAAAGTTTCTGGAAAATTTAGCGATAAATTTTTAAGAAAATTTTATAAAAATTAGTCGCTTGGAATAAAAATTGCTCGGGGTTCGGTCTCCGCGCTAAAATTTAATCACGCCATGATCACGATGAAAAATCGTATTATGTATCAGCGATTCGCCCACAGGCCTTATCGAGCAGACACCCGAAAATATCCTAAAAGTATCATCGTTTCCGTTAGATACATTAAGGTACTTGTAAAAATTACCAAGAACATCGATTCTCCCCAATAAAAACTGGCTATGGTTATTTTACAAATGATCTATAATTCATACGGTGATGAAGACAGGGTATATGGACGTCTCTTTTATTGATAAATTTAAAATCAAAAGCGAAGCCGAAACAAAATTCTTTGCTGAGACTGTAGCTTCTTTGTCAGGTATTGGCGATGTTATTTGTTTGTTTGGTGATCTTGGCGCCGGTAAAACCGGTTTTTGTCGCGCTTTTATAAGAAGCCTGACAAACTCTAAACAAGAGGTGCCAAGCCCGACATATACATTGGTTCAAAACTATCAAATAATAAGGCAGTCCAATACGGTTGAAATTTGGCATTATGACCTTTACCGGACCTCTGCGGAAGATGAGGTGATAGAACTGGGAATAGAGGATGCGTTTTCTGAAGGTATTGTTCTTATCGAGTGGCCAGAAAATGCAATTAAACTTTTACCCAAAAAAAGATTAGAAATTCATTTCGAGTTTTCAACATATCTTGAAGAGCGTATTATTACACTTCGTGGACCAGAGAAATGGCAACATCTTAACATAAAAAACAGTGAGGGTGTTTCGGCTTGAAAATGGAAATCCGAGAAAGTGAGCAAAGATTCTTACTTCTCCAAAAATTTTTGAAGAAAAATGCATTAGGGAACTTTCAAGTCACCCCCCTTGCGGATGATTGTTCTTTCCGGCGTTATTTTAGAGTCAAGGCAAACGCAGTCAGTTTTGTTGTGATGGATGCACCTCCAGAAAAAGAAGATACGAGACCGTTTATAGAAATCTCCAAACTATTGAATGGCTATGGTTTCAGTGCCCCTAGAGTGTTCAAGGTCGATTCTATGAACGGATTTTTAATTCTGGAAGACTTCGGCAATGAAACATACACAAAAGCACTATCCGAAGACAAAGATGAACTGTGTTTGTACCATTTAGCAATTGATTTACTAATTGACTTGGGGCGCAGAAATTATGAAAAAGAAATTTCATTTCTACCTAAATACGATAGCCGAAAATTTCTAGAGGAAGTACTATTGTTTTTGGACTGGTATTTAGTCCCAAGACTAAAAATCCAAGTGTCAGATTCCATGAGAAAAGAATTTTTATCGTTATGGAAAATATGCCTCAAACAATTTGTCGATGGGTCGCAAAGTATACTGGTTTTGAGGGATTATCATGTGGATAACCTCATGCATTTGCCAGACCGGGATAATTTAGGATCGTGTGGGTTGCTAGACTTTCAAGATGCAGTTCAAGGCCCAGCCAGCTACGATGTGGTGTCCTTACTTCAAGACTCTCGAAGGGATATAAAGCCTGCTCTTAAGGATAAAATACTCGATAGGTATTTCGATGGAATGGGAAGTAATATCAATCAAGAAAATTTTATGAACGCGTATTATGCCCTAGGAACCCAACGTGCACTAAAGGTGTTTGGGATATTCACCCGACAAGCTTTAAAATACGATAATAATCAATATTTAGCCCATATTCCAAGATTATGGCACCATACGCTAGCAAATCTCACTCAGCCTCATATGAGACCACTACAGGAATGGTTACTAAATAATGTCCCCGAGGACGCTGTAAATGCAGAAATTGATCTGAATACCGTTGGTTCAAAATGTTTCTAGATACACTTCCAGCTAGACCCTGTGTTATACCGGACAGCGCTATAATTCTAGCCGCAGGACGTGGCGAGAGAATGTTGCCTCTCACTGAACGCATACCTAAGCCAATGCTTATAATTTCGGGTTCGACAATTCTTGATAGAGCAATAGGGCACCTATTCAAAACAGGTATAAAAAAAATCGTCATAAACACATGTCATTTGGCGTCAAATATTGAAGAACATATAACGGCTCTAAACGATAGCCGTTTATTGCTGTCTAGTGAAAAGGATCCATTGGAAACAGGCGGTGGCGTAAAGAAGGCATTACCGTTGCTTGGCAAAGAAGCATTTTATGTAATAAATGGCGACAGCGTATGGGTTGACGGCATGAAGAGCCCTCTTTTGAGACTAGCCGAGTCTTGGAATCCTGAGATTATGGATGTTTTGCTGATGCTGGCTCCGATGTCTGGGGTTAACAATTTTCATGGTTTGGGTGATTTTACAATGGACCAGTTGGGAAGATTATCGCGCCGGTTGGAAAAGAGTGTTGCCCCTTTTTCGTATATGGGGATCTCTATAATAAATCCCGCTATTTTTACCGATGCCCCGGATGGCGCTTTTTCTTTAAATTGGGCCTACGACCACGCTATTAAATCAAATCGATTATACGGGGTAGTCCATGATGGCCTTTGGTATCACATCAGTACCCCAACTGATTTAGAGTTGGCTCGTAATCGTTTCATAAATGGTCATTCCCCACCGGTCCCATTTTTTTGAGAAAAAGAATGTCGAAATATAATATTTTCTCGATAGACACAGATTTACCTTTCGCAGATACCTTCGCCAAGGGGCTATGGATTAGAGTTAACAAGGACCCAATTACATTAAGACAATCTATGATTTTTGTCCCGCATCGCCGAGCTGCGCGAGTTCTTGAAGATGCTTTAGTGCGGGTAATGGGGCAGACAGCGTTGATTCTTCCCCAAATCCTTGCCATTGGCGATGCTGATACTGATGAAATTGATCAGATGGATTTAGCCCAAATAGGTGATCGCAAAATGGATAGTGATATTATCGTTCCTGCTATCACCGGTTTGAGGCGTCAAATTCTTTTAACTCAACTTATAAGAACATACTTAAAGGCTAATATTTCGGACGAAAAGATCAGCGGTTCTAGGGGTGCAAGTCTTTACCAAGCCAGTCGCCTGGCTGAGGATTTATCTAAGTTACTTGATCGGATGCAAACAGAGAATATTCCATTTAAAAACTTGGAGCAGCTAGTTCCGGATATTTATGCGGAGCATTGGCAGAAAACTCTGATTTTTTTGAAGATTATTACAGAGGCTTGGCCAAAGATTTTAAATGAAGAAGGAGCCAATGACCCTGCTTCTTACCGGAATGAAAAACTCAGTAGGATGCAAATCTATTTAAAACAACAACAACCAGAAAGGCATATTATCATTGCAGGTTCCACAGGGAGTATACCAGCTACAGCTAAATTGATGGAAACTGTGGCAGCTCTGCCCAAGGGAGCTGTTGTTTTGCCTGGATTGGATAGGAGGCTGGAATATAACTCCTGGGAGGCAATTATTAACGATGTTACTCACCCGCAACATATTTTAAGCAAACTATTGTTTAAACTTTCGATAGTGCCAAATGATGTTCCAGATTGGTCACCCTTAGTGAAGGGTCAAACCTGTGTTCGAAAAGAAAAGGGGCGAATGAGGTTTTTGTCGGAAGTAATGAGACCAGCAATTACAACAGAAAAGTGGCATGATTTAGAGAAAAATTTTATTACTAAAAGCGACTTGGATGGAATAGCTGTTCTGGAATGTCAGGATTTCCAATCAGAAGCGAGTACGATAGCGCTAATCCTTAGAGAGACATTAGAAACAAGTGGCAAAACTGCCAGCCTTATAACAGCGGATAGGTCGTTGGCTCGCAGAGTGAAATCGGAGTTAAAGCGTTGGGATATTAATATTGATGACTCGGCAGGAATTCCGATAACAGAGACCCCGGTTTTGGTTTTCTGGCGTTTAATCGGAAAAATGGTCGAAGATGGCTTGGCACCAATCTCTTTTTTGGCTGCTATGAAGCATCCCCTCGCCAGAGGGGGAATGTCTGCGGGTGCTTTCAAGAGGAATACGAGACTGCTCGAGCAATTAATTTTACGTGGCCCTCGACCAGGCATTGGTATTGATGGTTTAATTCAAGCTCTTAAGATGTCCATGGGTGCAGACCGAGAAAACATCGGTGCTTCGATTGTCACTGCAAAAGAAAAAAAGGACGTGCACGATTGGATAATTGACCTGTCTGCGCCAATTAGGGAATTTGAAAAGTTAATAAGATCCCCTTCAGTAAAAGTACAAGAGATATTTGAAAAACATAATCAGCTATTTGCAAAGCTTGTATCGGATGATTCAGAAAATTCTTCTTGGAATGCATATTCTGCAGATTACAGAGAACAGATCGCGAGTATATTCTCAAATATTTTTGAGATGTGTCATGATGTCCCTGAAATTTCCGGACAAGAGTATCTTCCATTCCTGGAGTCGTTGTTGTCGAGTGCTACCTATCGCGCACCATTTGGCGTCCACCCAAGTTTATCAATACTAGGTCCACTAGAAGGCCGTCTGATGCATTTCGACAGAGTAATCTTAGCGGGATTAAACGAAGGAAGTTGGCCCCCAGAACCGCAAGCCGATCCCTGGATGAGCCGTCCTATGCGTTCTGATATTGGATTACCACTGCCAGAAATTCGTATAG
Source organism: SAR116 cluster bacterium AG-313-A07 (assembly GCA_003284265.1). Taxonomy (GTDB): domain Bacteria; phylum Pseudomonadota; class Alphaproteobacteria; order Thalassobaculales; family Thalassobaculaceae; genus UBA7326. The sequence goes on along the minus strand of QBVV01000026.1, from coordinate 14,250 downwards.
GTCAATCCGCCCATGACTTCGTTCAATTATGTGGAGCTAAAGAGGTCTTTTTGACACGATCAAAGCGGATAAACGGAACACCAACGGTTGCATCCCGTTGGTTGCTAAGAATGTCATCATTGATAAAATCACTCGATTATGGAGGGATTTTGGACGGGGCTCATGGGAATTGGATTAGCTGGCAGAATTCTTTAGATACACCGAACTGCACTCGTCGATTATCTCCACCAACTCCTAGACCGGTTTTAGCTCAACGCCCAAGATCATTTTCTGTTACACAGATAGGAGCCTGGCTCCGTAATCCTTACCATATATATGCTCGCCAGATATTGAAGTTGGTACCGCTGGGGGTATTGGATGCAGAGCCTATAGCTGTTGATCGTGGAAGTTTTATACATAAGGCTTTGGAAACTTTCGTTAAAGATGGGATCCCGAGTGATTTAAATGAAGCAAAAAATAAATTGATACAACATGGGCGCTCCGCATTTGGAGGAACATTGGATCATCCAGCCGTATGGGCCTTTTGGTGGCCAAGATTTTTAAAAATTGCTAACTGGTTTGTTGAGCAAGAATCAAAAAATAGCACCAAAATAATAAATAAAAAAGCCGAGGTCCGGGGGCATATAATGCTGACATTTCCCTCTGGTGCCGTGAAACTAAAGGCTATCGCGGATCGGATCGATCAAGGGATTGAGCAGCCCTACATTATTATAGACTATAAAACAGGCAACATACCACCAAGAAGAGAATTAATATCAGGGCTTTCCCCTCAATTACCACTCGAAGGCCTTATACTGAGGGAAGGGGGTTTTTCAGAAACCTCTGCGCAAATTCGTACCCAGCTAAAATATATTCAATTAACTGGAGGAGACCCGCCCGGGAGAGAAGTCATTCTTGAGGAAAATACAGATGCTCTTATAAGTATGGCGGAGGAAGGTTTACGAAAACTAGTTGAAGCTTTTGATAATGATGAGACGCCGTATTTGGCGTATCCCGATCCCAATAATAAAATGGCTTATGACGACTACGAGCATCTCTCTAGGGTTAAGGAGTGGTCCTTATAGCCATGGCATTAAATTCAGAAATGGTAACTGACGAAAAGACAATATTAAAGTTACAACAGAATGCGTCAGACCCCAATGTCTCTGTTTGGGTAAGCGCATCTGCTGGATCAGGGAAGACAAAAGTACTAACGGATAGAGTTTTAAGGTTGTTGCTGTCTGGGGCATTACCCAATCGAATTCTGTGTCTCACCTTTACCAAGGCGGCAGCTGCGGAAATGTCGACAAGAATAGCTGAACGCCTTGCTAGTTGGTCTTTAGCCACTGATGATGAGCTAAAGGTTGACCTGAATTACTTGTCGGGTAGGAGTGTGGAAACGCAAGATTTGGCATGGGCTCGTAGATTATTCGCCGCAGTCCTAGATTCGCCTGGCGGATTACAGGTTAAGACTATTCATGGGTTTTGCCAATCTATTTTGCGTCGGTTTCCCTTGGAGGCGGGTTTACCACCTCAATTTGACGTTTTAGATGAAAGAACTTCAAAGGATCGCATGCGCAGCGCTCGTGATACTGTTATATCATTATCAAAAAATGATCATTTTCCTGGTATTGCAAATTCGTTAACGGAGATTTCGGAGCGAGCTTCAGAAGCGACAGTTTCTGAACTGATTGATGACCTGTTGTCAGAACGTTCAAAACTTCAAAGTACTGTTCGGTCAGCAGGTGGTATTGCCCCTTTATGCCAAATAATGAGGAAAGAATTAGGATTACAGGAACACGATACCCGAAACTTCCTAATAGGACAGGCGATTCCTGATTCTATAGAGTTGAAAGCCCAGCTACATATGGTAGCTCAAGCTTTGACTTTAGGAAGTTCTACCGATATTAAAAAATCTCTCAAAATAGAGAATTGGTTGGAACAAACAGAGCCCACAATTGAAAATTTTAATGAATATGTTTCAGCCTTCCTAACCAAAAGAGGAAAGGTGCTTGAGAGACTTGCGACGCAATCAGTTTTAAAGACTAATAGCTCTATTCTTGAAATTTTGAATTCAGAAGCGCAACGTCTAAAGAGCCTTCAACAAAAGCTTAAATCGCTGGACCTTGCAAAAAGAACTGAAGCTCTAATCAAACTGTCTTATTCTGTGTTAACCTCGTATGACGAAACCAAACGTATTAATTCGTCGATTGATTATGATGATTTAATTTTTCAAACATATGAATTGTTAGAGCAACCTGGGATCGCACCGTGGGTGTTATTTAAATTAGATGGTGGCATAGACCATTTGTTAATTGATGAAGCCCAGGATACCAATCCAGAGCAGTGGAAAATTATAGAAAAATTAACAGATGAGTTTTTCTCGGGACAGGGTGAATCTCAAGTTCATACCGAGGCTTTAAGAACCGTTTTTGCCGTAGGTGATGTGAAACAGTCCATATTTAGTTTCCAAAGAGCCGACCCCCAGTCGTTTCTGGATATGAGCTCAAAACTTGGGAAGAGGATCATTGCATCTTCCAGAAAATGGCAAGGTATCAAGCTTGATATGTCCTTTCGTTCAACATCCGCTATCTTGGACGTTGTAGATTCGGTGTTTAATTTCAAAAAGGAAAATGGAGCAGCTGGATTGGGGGTTTTAGAAGAGCGCAAAAATGGTAATTTTATTCCAATACAGCATCAAGCACATCGAAAAGGACAAGAAGGTCGTGTGGAGCTCTGGCCTCTTGAATTAACTCTTAGATCAGAACAACCCACTACGTGGGTTTTGCCTTTAGAGCAAAAAGAATATGACGAACCTAGCAAGAGGTTAGCTCAAAAAATAGCAATGAAAATTAAGGGCTGGCTAATGGAAGGGGAACTTTTAAAATCAAAGGGACGCCCAATTCGGCCTGGGGATATCATGATTCTTGTTCGGACAAGAAGCATTTTTGTCTACCAGTTAGTGCGTGCGTTGAAAGAACAAGACATTGATGTTGCCGGTGTTGATCGGATGATGCTAACCGATCAATTACCAATTATGGATTTAGTTGCTTTAGGACAATTCTTGTTGTTACCAGATGATGATTTGAATTTGGCAGTTGTGTTAAAAGGGCCATTAATAGGTTTAACCGAAGAAGAGTTATTAGACCTTTGCTGGGAGAGAAAAGAAGTCAATTTGTGGAATGAACTATCAAAAAGATCCTTGAATGACGATCGATACTCGATGGCGTATGAATTTTTAAATACTTGGTTGAGACGCGCAGATTTCACACCTCCATATGAGCTTTACTCTCAATTACTTTGTTTGGGAGGACGTAAAAAAATCACAGAACGACTTGGATTAGAAGCCAATGACCCTCTGGATGAATTTTTAACCCAAACTATAGAATTTGAACGCGCGAATATCCCGTCCCTTCAAGGGTTCCTTCACTGGTTAGCCTCGGCAGATTTTGAGGTCAAACGTGATTTAGAGACGGGCCAAGCCAATCAAGTGCGTATTCTAACCGTTCATAGCTCAAAGGGCTTGCAAGCTCCGATAGTATTTCTTCCAGACACTATGTCTACCCCAAGTAAAACCCCCAATGTATTTTGGAAAGAAATAGGAAATAAGATGTCCATACCATTGTGGTCCCCGAACCAAGAGGCCGATAATTTGACTACCTCATTATTACGAGAGGAAGCCATCGATAAGAGGGATCGAGAATACCGGAGACTATTATATGTGGCCATGACACGTGCAGAAGATAGACTTTACATATCTGGTTGGGGTGCCCATAGAAATAAATCTGATTTTAGTTGGTATGAAATGATCGAGTCTGGCCTTAGGTCTTTAGCTGAAAAATATTATGATAAACTTATATTTGCATCTCCACAAACGGAACCGCCAGATGATAAAAGTGAACCTGAACCCGGTATATCCAGTTATGGAAGTGTACCTCAATGGGCCACATCGAACTTTTTGGGGAAAATAGATAATGGAGTAGTGATACAGCCTTCAACAATATCTGGGGACGCAGTAGACCCGATGTTACTTGGGTTGACACATTCTAAAGAATTGAAAAAAGGTAGATTTATCCATCACTTATTGGAATGGCTTCCTCAGGTCGGTAGGGAGCACAGAGAATTACAAGGTAAGAGGTACTTGGCCGAGCCGAGGCATTGTCTTGATGAAGACGAGCAGGGGGAGTATCTGAGGAGTGCGTTGAAGGTATTAAGTGAAAAGAGTTTCGAAAACATTTTTAATGAGGAAGCTATAGTTGAAGTGCCTATCTCTGGAAATATTGTTGAAGATGGTAAAATGTATAAAGTATCGGGTAGAATAGACCGTTTATTAATAAATAAACATGAAATAATAATTGTTGATTTAAAGACTAATAAAGTTGTTCCGAAAGAGATCTCCAAAGTACCCACAGATTATAAAAATCAGTTAGCAATTTATTATAAGTTGGTTAAGCAAATATATCCTGATCATGAAATCAAATGTATGTTGTTGTGGGTAGAGAAGCCAAGTGTGATGTCATTTTCGTCACGTGAGATGAATTCAATAAAAATATTTAATTAATACGTGTTTAAATATATTTTTTTGGTATTATATGCTTTTGGGGTATTGCTCTTTTAAAAGGTATACGAGCCCATAACTAGTAGGAGAAAGTAGATGTCGACAATCAAGGTAACGGATGAGAGTTTTTCTGACGATGTGCTAAACGCCGACAAACCTGTTTTAGTTGATTTTTGGGCTGAGTGGTGTGGCCCTTGTAAAGCTATAGCTCCAGCCCTTGAAGACATAGCACAGACCTTAGGCGATCGTGTAAAAGTTGTAAAAATCAATATAGATGATAATCCGTCTACACCCTCGACCTATAACGTAAAAGGTATTCCAATGTTGATGCTTTTTAAAGATGGAGAGGTTACGGCGACTAAAATGGGAGCGTTACCCCCACAGAAACTAAGCGAATGGGTTCAAGACGCTTTAGACTGAATTTACCACTTGTTTTTGATAATCAGCCGTTTTTTTCAAGTATTGACCCAGCCAAATATAGTGAACCATAGACAAGGATAATCCGTTTCCCTTTGGTCCTAGAAATAATGGCTTCGATAGCAGACAACAGGCTGTTGGATGGTGCGGCATCGCATCCCAAAGATAGTGCCACATTGGCGGCATCTTCAGGGGATGCCGTACTCTGGTGTTTCGGTATTGCCACAGTTTGAATCGAATCAATAATTTCCACAAATGGCACCAGTAGCGGCTCTGCCTCTCTATTATTCAAGGAGCCAAAGATCAAATGGACGGTTAGAGATGGATCTTGCCTTTTCCAATTATGGATTGTCTCCGAAATCGCGAGACTTGCATCATGGTTATGTCCGCCGTCCAACCATAACTCAACTTGGTTTGGTAATATTTCTGCCAATGGGCCTTTCGTGATTTTTTGAAGCCTCGCAGACCATCTGACTGTCGTCAATCCCTTATCAATAGCACTATTCTGAGTAGGGAATAGTTCACTCATATAATGAGCAGCTGCTATGGCTATACCAGAATTTTGAATTTGATGAGTGCCTCTTAGACTTGGTTTTTCGAAATAACGTGTATCTCCGCCTGCTTCAAATTTGATTGATTCTTTGGTTTCACTAATACTCCAATCTCGGTCGAATATGAATAATTGTGAACCGGTTTCAGCTGCTTTTAATTTTATAACTTCAAGTGCTTCCGGATATTGTTTTCCTATGACAGCAGGTTTATTTTCTTTTAATATACCAGCTTTTTCGATAGCTATCTTGGGTAAAGTGTTTCCTAAGTAGTGCTGATGATCTAGAGAAATAGGCGTAATAATTGACAAGATAGGATTACTAATGACATTAGTGGCGTCAAAACGGCCACCCAATCCAACCTCTAAAAGAACTAAGTCGGCTTCAAACTTTGAAAAAGCTAGGAAGCCTGCTGCAGTTATGATCTCAAAAAATGTTATTGCACTTTCTGCATTAACCTCCTCACATTGTTTTAAAAGCTTTACGAGGGTGCTTCCTTTTATTTCCTTGTCAGCGATTAGAAATCGCTCCGTTAAATTTACAAGGTGAGGTGAGGTGTAAACATGCGAAGAACGACCAGCTGCGCTTTGGATCGATCGAAGGATAGAGATAGTAGAGCCTTTACCGTTTGTTCCTGCCACATGCACAATTGGGGGTAATTTTTTTTCTGGGTTATCCAACTTGATCAATAACTTCTCCAATCTTTCAAGAGAAAGATCAATGACCTTTGGATGCAACAGTTCAAGTCTTTGGATAGTTTTTTCTAATATCATTAGGGTTTTAACCACAAGGCTTTATTTCTTGTTTCGATGATCCATTAAAATAGACAAAATGCTCGATATTTTGTCTTTCAGATTGTGTCTATCTACGACCATGTCAATCATCCCATGTTCCAAAAGATATTCAGCAGATTGAAAGTCCTCTGGTAAACTCTCTCTTATAGTCTCTTGAATTACGCGTTTACCTGCGAACCCAATAATTGCACCCGGCTCAGCAATATGAATATCTCCAAGCATTGCAAAAGATGCTGTCACACCGCCTGTCGTGGGGTTTGTAAGAACTATAATTAGAGGAAGGCCGGCTTCTTTTACTATTTGTGTGGCTATGACAGTTCTCGGTAACTGCATTAATGAGAGTATTCCTTCTTGCATTCGTGCACCGCCTGAGGCCGGAAAGATAATTAAAGGAGCTTTTTTACTAACTGCTAATTCGGCTGATTTCAAAATTGCATCACCAACTGCTATTCCCATTGACCCGCCCATAAACTCAAATGAAAACACTGCAGCTATAGTTGAATGACCATTAATGTTTCCTTCGGCAATCAATATAGCATCATCCTGTTTTGTGTTTGTTCGAGCGTCTTTCAGGCGATCAGAATATTTTTTTAAATCTTTAAATTTTAATGGATCAGAGTTCTTTTGCCTCTCCAGTTCGATTATGTGAAGCGTGCTTGTGTCAAAGAGAGATTCGAGGCGCGCTCTTGCTGCTAACTTTAGATGGTAGTTACATTTAGGACAGACTTGTAAGTTGTCTTCTAATTGTCGATGGAAGATCATTTCACCGCAATTAGGGCATTTAGTCCAAAAATTTTCTGGTACTTCTCTGGGTTGAACTAATGCTTTAATTTTGGGTAGGACGGAATTAGTGATCCAGTTCATCTGACGATACGTTTCTCAAATTGGTTAGATTACGCTATTTTCTTGCTTCTGGCACCTGCGGCGAGGTCTCGGACTAATGCTAGCACATCAGCAATCGTTTTATCATTTCCCTCTCCATTAGCATCAAGGCTTTGCTCTATGACATTAACTATGGCTGACCCTACGATTGCGGCATCAGAAAATGATGTTACGTCTGCGACATCCTGCCTTGTCTTTATCCCAAATCCAACTGCTATCGGTAAACCTGTATGTTTTTTTTAGCTCTTTCACCGCATTCTGAACATTTTGGGCGGCGATTGATTGAGTGCCTGTAATTCCCATAATAGAGACATAATATATAAAACCTGATGCGTTGTTTAAAATAGTAGGAAGGCGCTCACCATCGCTTGTAGGTGCTGTAAGTCTTATAAAGGGGAGATTGTATTTCTGTGCAGGTAGACAAAGTTCTTCGTCTTCTTCTGGAGGCAAATCAACTATTATAAGACCATCTACGCCAGCTTCAATAGCTTTGATTAGAAAATTCTCGACCCCAAAGTTATAAATTGGATTATAATATCCCATTAAAACCAATGGAGTTTTACTGTCCCTTTCTCGGAAGCTTTTGACCATTTCGAGTGTTCGTTTGAGCGATCCCCCAGATTTCAAAGCTCGCAGACTGGCAGCTTGAATTGTGGGGCCATCGGCCATCGGATCTGAAAATGGCATGCCAAGTTCTATCATATCTGCACCAGCCTGCGGCAAGCGCTTTAATATTTCTAAAGAAATCTCAAGATTGGGATCAGAGGCAGCTATAAAGATACCAAGACCTCCCCTTTTTTCCTTTTTTAGGTTTTCAAATAGTAGCTTTAGGCGATCTTCTTTATATGTTTTCAAAGTAGGTCCATTTCTTCTAGACGTGGTATTACCGCTTCGAGGTCCTTATCTCCTCTTCCACACATATTCATTACTATAATATGGTCTTTTGGCAACGAGCTGATAATATTTTTGATGTATGCAAGGGCATGGCTAGGTTCGAGCGCTGGGATGATGCCCTCCAGTTTTGAGCATAGAGCAAATGCCTCCAACGCTTCATTATCTGTGGCACTTACATACTCTATTCGACCTGTTTCAAATAGCCACGAGTGTTCCGGGCCAATTCCTGGATAGTCTAATCCCGCTGATATCGAATGTGCTTCTGTGATTTGGCCATCATTATTTTGCAGTAAGTAGGTTCTATTTCCATGCAAAACGCCCGGCCTTCCCCCTGTCAAAGAAGCGGCATGCTGTTTGGTGCTAATTCCAAGTCCAGCAGCCTCTACGCCAATAATTTCGACATCATCATCTAAAAATGGATGGAACAAGCCAATAGCATTCGAACCCCCACCGATACAGGCGACCAGAGTATCTGGCAATTTCCCTTCGGCTTCAAACATTTGTTCTTTTGTTTCTTCTCCGATAATACATTGAAAATCTCTGACCATTTGTGGGTAGGGATGTGGTCCCGCAACGGTTCCTATTATGTAAAAATGTGTATCTGCTTTTGAAACCCAATATCTTAGGGCCTCGTTCATAGCGTCTTTTAGTGTGGCGGAGCCGGATGTTACCGAATGAACTTTTGCTCCAAGTAGGCGCATACGGTCAACGTTAGGTTTTTGTCGGATAACGTCTTCTGCACCCATAAATACTTCACACTCTAGATTGAAGAGTGCACAAGCTGTGGCTGTAGCCACTCCATGTTGGCCAGCACCAGTTTCTGCAATGATCTTAGTTTTTCCCATCCTTTGCGCAATTAAGGCTTGTCCCATAACATTGTTTATTTTGTGGGCACCGGTATGGTTTAGTTCGTCTCTTTTAAAATAAAGCTTAGCTCCTTGGAAATGATCCGTCAGCCTGCTTGCAAAATAAAGCGGGCTAGGCCTTCCTATATAATGTTTACGGTAATATTCTAATTCACTCCAAAATACTGGATCAGACTTGGCGGTTGTCCAGGCATCCTCTACATCGAGAACTAATGGCATCAGTGTTTCAGCGACATAGCGTCCTCCAAATATACCAAAATGGCCATTCTCATCAGGACCTTCTCGAAGGGTGTTCGGAGAGTTTGTTGTTGACATTATTAATCCCTAATCGTGCAGATGCGTTAAACTTGATTTAGAATAAAACATGAAAATTATAGTATTTGTGTACACTAAAGTTCACATAAATTCCTTAATAGATCTCATAAATATTTCAATCTTTTGGGAGCTTTTCACACCGGGTTGGTCTTCCACACCAGAAGATATATCTATTGATCTATTTCCAGTTATTTTTATTGCTTCCTGCACATTACCAATGTGTATTCCACCCGAAAGAAACCAAGGTTTTCCAATTTTCACTGATCTAAGGAGAGTCCAATCGAAACTTATTCCATTTCCTCCGGGCAGTGAATTTTTACTAGTCATTGGAGGTTTGGCGTCAAAAAGAAAAAAGTCGCTACTATCATTAAATTGTTGGCTAGATTTAATATCATCAAAACTAGCAACTTTAATAGCTTTCATGATGGGTAATTTGAACTTTTCTTTGATTTCTTGGATTCTGCTGGTGGTTTCGGACCCATGCAGCTGCAAAATATGTGGCGATAAGCTTTCAATGATGTCGTTTATTAAACCATCTTGTGCATCCACTATCACAGCTACCCGCTTGATATGATTTGGCGTTGTAGATGTTATATATTCAGCCTCTTTTGGTGTTAAAGAGCGCGGGGAAGGTGGATAAAAAATAAAACCAAGATGAGATGCTCCAGCTTTTACCGCAACTTCGACAGTTTCTTTATTATTTAATCCGCAAATTTTGACATTAAGACTTTTACTCATGTAGGTCTATCCAACTAAGCAAATTTCGACTATCTCTAAGATCTTTAATAATTAGCGTCAGAGGCTTTTTTCGTTTTTTTATAATACTTTAATACGGCGCGACCCCAGCCTATAATATAACCAAAAACGAATCCAAATAGCAAAACTCCCAGACCAAAAAAATAAATAGGGATTTCAATTGACCACGGTATTGGCCATAAAGAAATTTTGAGGAACTGCTTATTGGACAATGAAAATATAATTAAAAAAATAACAAATGGAATAGTAAGTATCCATTTAAGAACTTTAAATAGAAAAAACCTATTATTCTTCATTTATTTCTTTGATCATTTTGGCAACTGCGACATCATTTTCAGAGGCACTTTCCCTGAGCCCGTTAATGGCGCCAACGCGATCTTTAGAAGAACGGTTTTGCGACATTTTTAATTTCCCATAAATTTTTTCTATTTGTAACTCTATGCCTACGATTGCCGTTATCATAGAATGGTATTTAGAAGTTCCAACTTCCTTAGTTGACCATTTAGACTTATTCCCTGTTCTATTTTCTTCGTTATCGGTTAATTTGTTTAGAAGCGGGATGATTTGATCGTCATTCAACAGGGTGGCTTGCCCTTCAGCAAAAACGGCAGAATAATTCCATGTCGGAACTTGATTTAAACTTGAGTACCACTGTGGAGATATATAGGCATGCGGTCCTGAAAAGATAGCTGTCATTCGGCCTTTTTTTATATCTCGCCAAATCGAATTATTTCTTGCCACGTGGCATTGCAAAGAGCCCAAGGGGAAGTTAGTGCGATTTAGTAAAAATGGGAGGAAGGCAATATTTAGATTGTCTCCATGGGTACATATAAGCTGACCAAAATTATATTTATCGATAAAATCGTGTTTTTCTTTTAAGCCATCGAACTCAAAATGTTTCGGTACATAGGTGACTGACACTCATATCTCCCCAACGATCTTTATTGTTAAGCAGTTGCCGATTGGGGCACGGTATACTAATTCTCTCGCCTTTCTATGGGTTCAACCGCTCCCGAAGCTGCTTACCTGCTTTGAAAAAAGGAATGCTTTTTTCGATAACCATAACAGAGTCACCGGTCCGAGGATTTCTACCCGTTCGTGCTTCACGTTGCTTAGTGGAGAATGCTCCAAAACCTCTTAATTCAACTCTGTCTCCCCTCTCCAAAGCATGGGCTATCTCTTCAAAAACAGTTGCCACAAGTGTCTCAATATCCCTTTGATATAAATGGGGATTGGCCTCTGCTAGTTTTAAAATTAACTCTGACTTAGTCATCTATCCTCACCTCGCCCACTCAAGACTTAAACAAAAGATGTATTCTAATCCCTAATCAGCTCACTGTTGATAGGATGCCAGTCAAGGAATATCCAGTCAAGTTTTGGAAAGTCGTGTTCGTGGAAGGCATTATGAGATCAGCTGTCTTCAGGTTTATCGGATCCATCTCGCTCCCTTAGTGCCGCCCCAAGGATATCTCCCAAGCTTGCACCGCTGTCAGACGATCCGTATTCCTGCATCGCTTTCTTTTCTTCCTCAACCTCTCGTGCTTTGATAGACAGAGTGACTTTGCGATTTTTTTGATCTATTTGCGTCACTTTCGCGTCTACTTTCTCCCCAACAGCAAACCGATCGGAACGTTGTTCGGACCTATCTCTTGACAGTTCGGATTTTCTAATAAATCCCGCCATTCCATCTGCTACTGTTACTTCTATTCCGGTGTCTAAAAGCTTTGTAACTGTAGTTGTGAGAATGATACCTTTACGAATGGCAGCTGCCCCACTGGTAAACGGGTCTTCGGTTAGTTGTTTTATGCCTAAGGAAATACGTTCCTTTTCGGGATCGATATCTAGCACTTTGGCTCTTATTACATCGCCCTTATTATAATTTGCAATTGCTTCTTCTCCGGGCTTTTCCCAATCGAGGTCAGAAAAATGAGCCATTCCATCTATTTCGCCATCAAGACCAATGAAGAGACCAAATTCTGTGATGTTTTTGATTTCTCCTTCTATTTCTGATCCTACTGGGTGCTGTGCTAGAAATTCATCCCATGGATTAGCAAGGCATTGTTTCAAACCTAATGATATTCTTCTCTTAGATGCATCAACATCTAGGACTACTATTTCAACTTCTTGGCTAGTAGATACAATTTTTCCAGGGTGTACGTTCTTTTTCGTCCAACTCATTTCGGATACATGAACCAAACCTTCTATTCCGGGTTCTAATTCAACAAATGCTCCATAATCCGTGATATTAGTGACGCGCCCATTGAATTTGGATTCAATCGGGAATTTAGTATCTACTCCCTCCCATGGATCCGATTCTAATTGTTTCATTCCGAGAGATATTCTTTGGGTTTCTGCATTAAAGCGGATTACTTGTACGTCAACAGTTTGCCCAATTGTTAAGGCTTCGGACGGGTGATTGATCCGGCGCCAAGCTATATCCGTAACGTGTAATAAACCATCAACGCCGCCAAGATCAACAAATGCACCATAGTCGGTGATATTTTTTACAACACCTTGAAGTGTCTGCCCTTCTTTGAGATTAGCAACCAACTCAGTTCTTGCTTCGGCTCGGCTCTCTTCTAGTACCGCACGCCTCGAAACAACTATATTACCTCTTCTTCTATCCATTTTAAGAATTAGAAACGGTTGTGGAGTTCCCAATAAGGGGGCTATGTCTCTAACAGGCCTAATATCTACCTGGCTACCCGGAAGGAAGGCCGTCGCTCCTGCGAGATCCACAGTAAATCCGCCCTTAACCCTGCCAAATATAGTGCCATCAACCCTTTCCTGCTTTTCAAATGCCGTTTCTAGCACAACCCAAGCTTCTTCGCGCCTAGCTTTCTCGCGGCTGAGCATGGCATCTCCATTACGGTCCTCCATGCGTTCAACATATACTTCAACGAGATCTCCGGGCTTTAAACCATGTTCTTGCCCTGGCGATGTGAATTCCCTTAAAGGAACTCGGCCTTCTGATTTAAGCCCTACGTCAATTAATGCGGTATCCCCTTCCAAGGAAATTATTGTGCCTTTTACAACACTACCTTCGATGCTGACGTCATCTCCAAATGATTCGCCTAATAATGCTTCAAATTCATCCAAATCGGTACCAGCCGCAGCTACTTCAGTCATGGAAACTCCTAGAGGGGCTTTATCATACAATATATAAATATTGCGATCTCGCCGGTTAGGTGATCTTTTTTTTATCGTTTATTTATCCCGAATCAAAAACGAACTTCAAAATAATCGCTTAGATACTCGGTTGATCACAGTTAAGTTGCACGTGCCAGCGCAGTTAACCACGCTGACGGTTTAAATTTTTCGACGCTATATATTTTCGCGCCATTTCAAATGTTTGCTCTGCATCAAGATGAGAAGTATCTATTGTGATAGCGTCACTGTCTTTCCGCAATGGAGCGTTTCGTCTCGTGGAGTCGCGAGTATCACGTTCCCGCAAATCCGCTAAGACACGCGCATATATAGCGGGTTCATCGCTTTGGATCAACTGTTTCCAACGTCTTTTTGCCCTGATCTCGATATTTGCTGTTACAAAAATTTTGGAATCAGCCTCCGGGCAAACCACGGTAGCAATATCGCGGCCATCCAAAATTGTCCCAGATCTTCCATTAGGCGGGTTTCTCGCAAATTTCTGTTGAAAGTCTAGTAATATTAGGCGAACAGCTTTCATGGCCGCTATTTTTGAAGAAGCAACTCCAATGTCAGAATTGCGGAGCCTTGGTGAATCCATAGACGTATAGTCGAGAGAAGCAGCATGATTTGTTGCTTTTTTCTCGTCTTCTAAATTGTCTCCAGCTGTGATCATTGATAGTGCCACTGCCCTGTACAGTAATCCGGTATCGAGTGGTTCTAAGTTGAAGTGCTGTGCTAATTTTTCTGCCAACGTCCCTTTCCCAGATGCCGAGGTTCCGTCTACTGCAACAATCATTCATCTTAGTCCTTATTTTATGGGGTTAGGCATTGTTAATTTACAGCCTATCTGTAACATTAATTCGTAAAAATTAGGGAAGCTGGTCTGAATCGTTGTGGAGTCGTCGATTTCAATTGGCTTTCCAGTAGCCATCCCAAGTACTAAAAATGACATCGCAATTCGATGATCCATATTGGCCTCGATAAATGCACCTCCTTCTACTGAACCTCCTTTCCCGTAGACGGTCAAGCTATCAATCGTCTCCTCTACCTTTACACCGCACGCAACTAATCCCTTGGCAATAGCGCTTAAACGA
>QBVV01000025.1 GCA_003284265.1 SAR116 cluster bacterium AG-313-A07 | reverse complement strand
TTGACGAGGATCAAAGCGAGCGCGGGCAAAGAAAAATGGCCCCTCAGAAATAAATAAAAAGAATATTATACTAGATATGAACGTAATGAGAGAACTTGACCAGATAACAAGTAACCAATCAGTGTCAAGTGTGAGCGCACGAAATAGGTGTGGCATGGAACAGCCTATCGTAAGTGCCCCAATAATAATTCCCATGGCGATGCCCCGGCCTTTTTCAAACCACGTTGCGATGAGTTTCACAACCGGGGGATAGACACCTGATAATGCAACTCCAGTACAAAACCTCAAGGCTATTATCCCGTAAGGCGTTTCTATCCAAATCAATAGCAGATTTGTTATTGATGCAAGGGCACAGGACAGACCTATAAGAATAGGTAACGGAGCAGTATCCGCAATGTTAAAAAATGCTATTAATAATGCTCCAACCACAAAACCGACTTGAACCGAATTTGTTAACCAAACCTGCTGACTTGCTCCAAGCTCTGAACGTAACGTTAACTCCAAGAGAATAACTGTACCAGAAAACCATGTCGACATCGCACCGACAAGACAGATACTGATAAGCGCAAGGGGGAAAAATGGATTAGTTTTTTGTGTCTGGGAAAACATGGAGATATATGCCAAACTCAGTAATAGACGTTTCACAAGTAATTTAATCTAACACGCATTCAATAATAATTCAGAGGTGAATTTGAAAAAGCCTCACTCAGTAATGCCGCAATTAGAAGCGAAAGACGTCCTTCACTAAAATTGTTAATGGAACAACAATAAGGAAAATAGCAATGACTGCAGAGGAAATCGTTTTAGGAGGTTACGATCTATTTTCGAAGGGAGATATGGAAGGCTTATCAAAGATTTATCATCCTGACTGCAAAATCAAGGTGAATGGAACACATTCTCTTTCAGGCGAATATCATGGATTTGCGTCATTTGCTTCTAATTTCTTAGCGAAACTAGGTACAGTTTGGCCAGGCTTTTCTCTACAGATAGAAAAGGTAGTTTCTAATAAAACAGATGTCTGTGTTTTCGTTAAAATCACTGCAGACAATCTGACAACGCACTCGATTCATCACTTTGTAGTTGAAAACGGGCTTGAGGTAGAGTTCAATATTTATGATGACAGCCAGGTAATGGCTGCAAGTATGCAAAATGTTTAAATAAACAGCGGATATGGAAATCAAAAAAACAAATGAAAGATAATTTATATAAAACGGAAAAATTCATATTAACAAGACAACTATCTAATTCTTAATTGTCTATGACATTTTTGAAAATAAATCCTGCTAGGCGATAAAATTATAGCCTGACCCATTCTTTTCGAGGTGACCAAACTTTTGATCCAGCATGTGTCCACTTGTACACAGCATTTTATCGGTGCTTACCATATCTAAAACCTCCCTTCTAGACTTCAGAGCTGCTTCTGGATCTATATCGAATACTGTAGCTACATTTGGATCTATTAGTTGAAGATTAGGAACATGCAGGATATCACCCATTTGAATCAAACTTTCGCGACCATCATCTACTCTAAATCCAGAGTGTCCGGGTGTATGACCGGGAATACTTACAGAACTAACACCAGGGGCTATATCACTATCAAAAGTCAGCGTTTCCATGCGATCCTTGTATGCATTTAAAACCGCCTTTGCTAGATTTGCCCAGTCAGCACCGTTGACCTCTATTTCGTTAAAATCATGCGAGGACCAAAAGTTATACTCCTTGTCTAATACTTTAAGCGTTGCGTTTTCAAAAACGGCGCTTCCATCCGCTGTTATTGTCCCCGCAATGTGATCTGGATGAAGGTGCGTGAGAAAAATATCCGTTATGTCGCCAGGGGCCAAGCCCGCTTCTTTGAGTGCTTCTTGAACAAACCCGCAAGTAGGTCCAAACAAATCTCTACAACCGGAATCTATAAGGAGGTTTTGATCGTTATTTTGAACCAGGTATGCGTTCACATTAGAATATGCAAGTCGATTACTTTCATCACTTGAGATTGTTTTTGAGTCCTCCTCACTTAAATTCACAAGTGCCCCAGCCGGCAGAAACAATTCCCCATCACGCAATGCAACTACTTTTAATGAGCCAACCGAAACCTCAGATATTCTAGACACGATTTAATCTCCAGCTATTAGATGAACACAACTAATATTCCTTATTATGACTTTATTAAAGTCAGTATTAAAAAGCCACATTATTTTTTTCCACTCTCAAGAAAACCACCCTTAGAGCTCTTTGTATTATTTTGATCACTAAAAGTGAACTATGGTAATGATCCAATTACTACAGCTAACCAACATCAGCTCCAGTCGATGTTTGAGAACTAAGGCGCGTTCGAATCCCAACATTTACGTCCATGAAATATGATCTAAAGTTTGATTAATAATGACTACCGCTCCGAGGAATATCGGAAAAAAGTCAGGTGGAAAGACGGAATAACTTAATCAATCGACCTCACACGTTCGGCTCAAGGCCACTAACTACTTTTGCTATCAAATAGATATACTGACACGATAAGGTCATGTTTTGGATGTCACTTCCACCAACATACCTTCGTGACCAATCGTAAAATTGTTCCTGCCAGTCTTATCTTCTCCGCGCACCAAAAATAATGCCCGCTTACTTAGATCCGTTTGTACATCATCCTGTCCACTCCCAACATTCATGTTACGATCGTACAAAGAAGTTCCTGGCATATACCGAATAGCAAAACCAGCACGACGGTGGTCAGAAAAATTTGGACTAGCTCCATGGGCTGTGAAAACATCAAAGATAACCATCTCTCCGGCCTTTAAAGGAACAGAAATTATATTTCTTTCATCAAGGTTATCGGGGTGTATTTCTTTATCTAAAGCAGCACCACTACCGGCTATACTTTCGTGTGGCAAAAGTATTTTATCTCTGTGCGATCCCGATAGAATTTTCAAACAGCCGTTTTCTTCAGTACAATCATCAATAGCAATCCAGAGAGTAGCTGTAGCCAATGGACGAATTGGCCAATATTCGCCATCCTGATGCCAAGGCGTGGATCTTCCAGTTTTAGGTCCTTTCGAGAAAATTCTACTACCCCAAATAATGATGTCAGGGCCAATCAGTTGTTCTACAATGTCCAGTAATTCGGGCATCTTGCATATGTCGAGGAAAGCATCATGAATGTCTGGCCTGTTAGACCCTATATAGAAAATATGCGGGGATACCAATCCTTCTGTAGGGATATGTGGATAATGAGAAATCAGGTCACTCGCTGCCCGTCTAAGTTTCTGTAGTTTCTCACCACTAAATTTATATTTTGGCACCACGAAGCCATCTTCATGGTACCTCTTTATATCTTGTTTTCTTAATAAACTCGGTTGATTTTTCACTTTGCGTTCCATCCATTTTATTTTGGAAACTTAATAATTTGGCTTTTTTACCTAATGAGGGTCCAAATATCAGACTGTATTATAATAACAAAACCAATTTGAAAACTTGATTACGACTTAATATTGATAGCCTGCAAATTCCTAACATACAATTTACCAAGCCAGTCAAGACAGGGGCTAACCTTCATAAAACCGACATGATTGATCTGAAGCAGTCTAATTGGCGTATATTTGAGGCTAAGGCTGGGGATTAAGAAATGAAAAAAGCGATTGTTTTACCGAAAGTAAGAGGAAATGGACATGGTGGCTCTTTTGTCGGAAGGAAAGGCCATCTCAAGCCTAAACACATCGTTGAAGGGAATAAGGTTTATCGCTGCAAGAGAGAAATTAGAACTCCTTGTTAGGCCGCGGATTATTCTCTATGAAAATCAGATGCGGTTAGTTTTGACCAGAACACTTGTCTTAATAATGGAAAACTAACACCCGTATACGTTTATGGATATTCCGATTTTTTGTTCTTTGTACTCTGTTGTATGGTTCTAAAATCCCATATGCAGGACAGCGCTTTCGAGAAAGGTAATATTTTGAAACTCACTTTTATTTATCTGAATTTCCCTTTTTGGCGAGCCGAGGTATCTCGAATTGCACTCTTTCTTGCAGGAATTAAATTCGAAAACAAGATAGTCTTGTCGGATGAGTTCCAAAGGGTGAAAGCAGATGGTAGGTTAGATGATGGCACAGTAATTCCACACCATCAGTTACCATGTTTGATAGTGGATGGACACCCAATAGTCCAAACAGGGGCAATCGCTCGATACTGTGGTAAATTGTCTGGTTTATATCCTAAAAATAATGACTTGCTTGCAGCACAAATTGATCAGGTATTGGACTTGGCGACTGATATCACCGTTTTAGTATCTACTTCTGGTCGTATAGATAATAACCAGGAAAAAATTAGAAAGAGAAAAGCGCTTTCTAATGGAGAATTAGGGCGCAAGCTAGATATACTAGAAAAGAATATAAAACCCAACTGCAGTTGGATAACTGGAGATTCAATGGGACTTGAAGATATTGCCATTTGGAGGTTAATGGGGTGGCTTTCTTCTGAAACTTTGGAGGGAATTCCTGCTACAATCCTTACGAGCCGCCCAAAAATCCAGCGTGTTTGCCAAAACGTAGATGCAAATCCAAAAATTCAGCAGTGGATACAACTCACCTATCAAAAGGATTATAATAGGGGAAATTATAGGTAACCAAGGTCTTGGTCGCTATGTTTACCACTAACCTTAAACTCAATGGATGCTTTATTATAACGCATACGATCATTGTTCTTACCTGTAGTTTTTTGCGCTTCAGTAAAGATCGAATGTAATCTGGCGAGTGGCTCAAAGCGTACAAACATCGCTTAGTTATAGACACGTTAAGGGACCTCGCTGAACCATGTAATACGAAACTAGACTTGTGGGTGTGAGAGTTATAGCCGAGGTGCGCGTTCATCTGAAATTATCAAATGTAGGGCAGAAGAGGGAATCTTTTTATTATGACCAATCTTTTTATTCAAAATACTGTCAAGAATGACTTCATCATGACGTTGAGTTTCTCACATGAAAATTTGAAAGGGATCATCAAGGTAAAGGAACGTTACACCGGTGGTATTTTAGAAATCACACAATCCCAGCATAGCGGTATTATCAAGTCCAACGGTCATTTGAAGCTAATTGAAGATTGTGGCAATCTGAGAGATCTAGGCACTTTTATCGATAGAGAGTTTTCCGGTTTAGCCACACTACTGGAAAACCCCGTTTTCAGAAGTTTTCTCCCCGTGCTGGATGAGCTAGAGGAGAACGCTATATATAACTTAGAATTGGTAGATTGGTTTTCTGGACTTGGTTTCGAAGAATTAGGTATACAGTACGAGATAGAGGGCAATGTCCACGTCCTTCCCTACCCACAAAACTTAAACCAGCTGCGCCTCAAAAACTATGATAGGATGGCATTACAAATTGTTTAAAATATAGTTGGTAGGCTTATAAATTAAAGGCAAAAATATTTGGCGCATTTTTATGTAAAATCCGAAATAGATAATACAGCGTTAGCAGTTCAAGAATTTGGTGATGCAAATGGACAGCCCCTACTTTTTATCCATGGTTTCTCTCAATCGTATTGGTGCTGGAAAAAACAATTTCATGATCCTCGCTTGAATCAGTTTCGGATAATAGCCTTTGATCTTAGAGGGCATGGTCGTTCGGGAAAACCTCTCGACAAGGAATCTTATTTAGATAGCAGGGTATGGGCGTCGGATCTTCGATCTATTATTAAGTCCTTAGGACTTATAAGACCTGTTTTAGTTTCTTGGTCATACTCTGGCCTAATAGTTTGTGATTACCTTCGACATAACAATGAAGCCGAAATATCAGGAATTAATTTTGTTGGCGCACGAACGAAAATAGGAACACCAGAGGCAAAAGAAATGTCCGGGTCTTTATTTTTAGACTTGGCACCTGGTTTTTGTTCGGAAAACTCACAGGACCGGTTGGCTGCCGTTCATAAATTTCTTTTAAATTTAACCAATTGTAATATACCCGAGCCCGATATCTATGAAATGTTAGGTTATAACTTAAGCGTCCCCACACAGACCTGTCGCGCCCTACTTGAAAGGATCGTGGACAACGACCCTGTTATTGCTAAACTCAAGATACCAACATTATTAACGCATGGATCCGACGATACATCGGTGCTATTGTCCATGGCACACCACAATCATTCCTTGATTAAAAACTCGACGCTTTCCATATATAAAAAAATTGGGCATGCCCCGTTCTTCGAAGACCCTAATAGATTTAATTCAGAACTTCGAGAATTCATTAACCAGTGCGTCACCACTCCGTAATTATTGCACACGGTTTTTAAAGTAAGTATCCTTGTGGGTTATCAAACCATCCTTGAATGTTAAAATATCTAAACTTAGATACTCTTGTTGTTCCCCTGATTTTAGCTGAGCAGTTCTATGAAATTCGCAATACGCTTTATCTTCCACTATCGTGACATGCCGCGTTTTCCAATTCACAAACTCAACACTGTCGAATAAATCTTTAAATACAGCACGGACTATCTCTTTGCCCTGGAAGCGTTTCCCAAAAATATCGGGACCTGTTCCATTATCGAAAATACAATCATCTGAGAAAAAGGTCATAACTAGGTCAGCGTCATTCTTATTAAATGCCTCACCTATCGCATCTACTAACTCGATAGTTACATTTTGTTCCATATTAGACCCTATATTCTTTGCCCGAGGGTGGTGCCACAAAACGATCCGCTATTCAATACGCTGATCTTAAAATACTCGGGGTTAATTATGTTGATTCTATATTACATTTACTAGATCTTGGTATAATACCTGAGTATCTATTAGTCCATACTTCAAGAGTATTGAAGAAAGTACTTTTTCGTTTTAAAACGAATTTTAATTGTAACATTTACAGAGCTCGACCAAGAAGCAACGTCTTTATTCTCAAAAGGAAGCATCCATGTCCAAACCCCATATCGCTCAAAAAGCTCCCTTCCCTGTTCAAGTAGAAGAGGGAAAATCCTATTCATGGTGCACCTGTGGAAAAAGTGAGAAACAGCCATTTTGTGATGGCGCCCATAAGGGAACAGATTTTCTCCCTCTTCGTTATAAAGCAGCAGAGACAACCAAAGTTTTCTTCTGCGGCTGCAAGCATGGAAAAAATGGGGCATTATGTGACGGATCCCATTCAAAATTGTAATTATTAATATCGTCAAAAAAGCTCACTGAATATGATTCTAGTGATCATCGCACTAAAAGAAATGAGCGGTGATCATTTTTAATCCATTGGAATCATCGTTTTTGAGGCGGCAAGAAATCTAAAGCCACCATTATTATCGTAGTTCATACAACTAATAGACTATCGAAGTCTTCGGCACGCACAAACCTCCGATTTGATCAAAGGAAGGATTGCAGCTGTTAGAAGGGAAGTGATAAACGATGATGCGTAAAGCCTTACTGGTCCTTCTAGGAAATCAACTGTTTCCTATTGAAGAGATAAAGAAAACTCAGGTAGATATGATTTTTATGTCTGAGGACTACGACTTATGTACCTATGAAAAACACCATAAGCTCAAAATTCTACTGTTCTTAGTTGCGATGAGGGAGAAACGCGACGAATTAACTGCTAATGATTTCAAACTTGAGTACAAGTCGCTAGAGGAGACACCTTCCCCCAGATCGTATGAGGAGAAATTAAACGAATGCATCTCAAATAATAATATTACAGAGGTGCAAATGTATGAGATAGAAGATAAAGACTTTGAGAAAAGAATTATCACATTTTTTGATAATCAAAACATATCGATAAAATTCATCAGTTCGCCAATGTTTTTAGTTAAACGTGAGGATTTTTCAGAATTGTGTGGAAAGTCATCATATCCGAAAATGGCTCATTTTTACAAAAATGTTCGAAAGAAGTTGAATATTCTGATTGATGAATGCCAAAAGCCAGTTGGAGGGAAGTGGTCGTTTGACGATGAAAACCGAAAGAAAATCCCCAGAACAGTCACTTTGCCAAGATTATTCAAGGCAAGTGACCAATCAAAACACATCGCTCCAATAAAAAATCTAATTTCAAAAACTTTCTCCACGCATCCTGGTTGTACAGATAATGTTTGGATGCCACTTACCAGGAAAGCTGCGATCGAAAATCTTGATTATTTTCTAAAAATTAAATTTAAAGATTTTGGTACTTATGAAGACGCCATTTTAAAAGAAGATACCTTTTTATTTCATAGCGGTATTAGCAGCTCATTAAACATCGGCTTAATCACACCATCCGATGTGATAGAAAAGGCCTTAAACTTCGCAAAAACGGAAAATACACCTATTAATTCTTTAGAAGGGTTTATTAGACAAATTATAGGATGGAGAGAATTCATCCGCGGTATTTACCAAAACCATAGCGCCAAACAAATTAATGGGAATTACTTCAACTTTTCTAGGGAACTTCAAAGCAGCTGGTATATTGGCAGTACAGGAATTGAACCACTAGATGACGCTATAAATTTCTCCTATAAGTTTGGATATACCCATCATATCAATCGGCTAATGGTAATAGCTAATATTATGACATTATGTGAGGTTCATCCAAGAGCGGTCTATAGATGGTTTATGGAAATGTATGTTGATGCTTCAGAATGGGTAATGGTTCCAAATGTTTTTGGAATGGGAACCTTTGCAGATGGGGGTATCTTCTCTACCAAACCATATATCTGTGGTTCCAATTATATATTAAAAATGAGTAATTATAAAAGAGGAGACTGGTGCGACGTGGTTGATGGACTGTACTGGCTATTCATAGATCGAAATATGAACAAGCTTAAAAATAACCCAAGGCTCACATTCATCAAAAAAACCTTAGACAATATGAATGAATCAAGGCGAGATTTAATTTTCAATGCCGCCAGACGATTTATTGCCGCCAATTGCCATTAATTTATAATCAATAGATAATAGCTTTGCTTAAAATCAGTAATTTAAAGAAGGATATTTTATTGTGTCAATTTCTTGGCTAATTACGAATGGTTGTTTAAAAACAATCGACAACTATAGTTATAAATACAGATTACTTTTGCCTAATCAGATACTCTCACATCGTTTTTGAAGACCCCGGAGTGCCACTTTTTTGTTTGTCCAAATTTAGTTTTCGTGTCCCAGCGGCCATTTCTTTTACCGTTTTTATATCTTCCACGATATTTCAATTGGCCATCAAAATAGTAACCAACCCAAATCCCTTCTTTTCGGCCATTTTTATAGCCTCCCTTAAAATCTAACTGGCCGTTTGAATGAAAGTTCAATACATCGCCATCGTATGGTTCGTTGTCGACCTTGCTATAGGCAACACCATTTCGGTAAGTGAGCTTGTCACTAGAAACTGCTTGGGCCAAAACAGAGTGATTCAGCACAAAAAATACTAAGCCAACGGTAAGAATTGTAATTCTAAAAAATGACACTTCCGTTATTATTCCTTTAAAATGTTGTCTGTTGAACAATAAGTTAACCAGAGATAACCAAAAGCCGAGCATCAAAACAAGACAATTCTGTTATCAAACGATTAAAAGTGGCGCTTTTCAATATTTAATTACCCAAGAACGTTTGTGACCAGAATGGGAAGGGGATAATGGAACCCCAACGGTAGGCACAACCTTAAACCTTAAGACTATTTTATTTTTGCTCACAATTTTAGATTTCACGATTTTTTGTATTGGAGGCACACTTTTATTTGGTCCGTATATTGAGTATACATTACTATCGTTGCCATTATTCCCCAGATGTCAGTGAGGCTTCATCCCAGTAGCAAAAGCGTAACCTTATACTGGGTTTACATCAATCGAGTACCCGGCCCCTCTCACAGTTCTAAGTATGTTTCTAGCACCATTTTTGTTAAGTGAGGATCGCAATCTTTTTATGTGAACGTCGATCGTTCTTTTTTCGACATTTCCGTCCGTACCCCAAACCTCTCTCATCAATTCTTCACGAGAAATGACATGAGTTGGCTGTCTCATCAAAAGAGTAAGAATTTTAAAGCATTTCGGAGTAAGATGAACGGCTACACCATCTCTTTTGACCCTATATGTAACGGTATTAACCACCACACCTTCATACTCGTATGTTTGATGTTCTGGTGTTTCAAACATTTTAGGTAGTAGCGCGTCTATCTTATTTTTGAGATCGTCGGTTGTGAACGGAGAGATTAGACAATCATTAGCTATTCGTTCCTGCGTGACGGCTATTTCGCCTTCATCAAAATCTGCTGCGATCAGAATACTCGGAATAGTCGATGTAAATTCGTTCATTTTTAAGTCACGAGATAAATTTAACCCCGAAGGTTCATCTGATGTGGAATTTAATATTAATACATCCGGTCTCTGACTATTAACTTTGGCGGGGATAGCGTCTCGCTCTGTCACTATAGCTACTTCGTAGCCCCAACTTTGGATTGTATTCTTAAAAACGTCGGCTGCTCTTTCGGACTTATGCGCTATTAATACTGATGGCACTAACTTACTCCAAGCTTTACTTTTTAGAAAAAAACAACGGAAGCTCAGCTCCGTATCGACTGTTTTAGACACCAAGAGAATCAAAAGTCTAGTGCATTATATTCACCAATTTCTTTCTATCTCAAATACAATACAGGATTGATTTAACCTGTCCTTCGCAAGTTTGATGCCAATAACTCCATCGTTAATTTATAAACCTAGTAATCCTAAAAAAATGGCCAAAAACCTTTACTTTTTAGAGGCTTAAAATAACTTTAAAATCTTCCTAGCTAACTCTAAAGGCATGATCCTTCTTCAAGCTATTTTAATCTGTTTATTATTTAAGCAAAAGTCGACGCAGATAGCCTAAAGTTTAATCTGGCTACATTTAGGAAATGTCACTTTCCTTCTCAGTGACAAGGTAACGCTTTTCTGCCACTAAATATCTTGTTGTGCAGCCTATAGCTTCCTTACGATTCGGAGAAAGCGTAATAATCATTTCCAACCTATGCTGATATTCTTATCCAGGTTAAACGCTATCATTTAACCAATTTCATTTGCTTATCCTCTGCAAATTGTTATCATTTTTTTATGCAACCAAAAGAATTAAAAATCGAAGACATTTATGTTCCGGTCAAAAGACGGGCTACCAGGAACCAACAAACAGTTGAAGCTTTAGCTGCAGCAATATTGGAAGATGGACAGAGAGTACCTATTCAGGTCCGCCAAGATGGAAAACGTTTAGTTTTAATTGAAGGCCTCCATCGATTGGAGGCATGTCGGGCCCTGGGTGAAGACACTGTACTCGGAATTATAGTTAGAGCTAGGCTCCATTAAGGGAAGGATCAGTTGAGGACAACGTGCCACCTTAACCTGGTGCAACCGATCCCTTGTTAGGTTCTAACGCACCCAAATAGGCTTGATCACACCCTTCACAATAGAAACACCCGCTAAATCTCGGCGTTCTGTTTCTCCTGAATCTGCTAATAATTGATCCAATATTACGAAGATATCACGCCAAGTTGTTGTTTCACTGATATTACTAATATACACCATATGATTTTTTGTATATTCAATAATGGAAACAACATCTAAAAATGTTGGCACATCTTCTAAGCCATCACCATTCATAAACGGCAACATAGCTTCATCGATTCTCAGGAATCTTAGTTGCATAACCACCATCACCCTCTTTATCGAAATTTTTTTTGTATATTTATTATTTATTAGCTTCATTCACAGTCAATATTGACACTTTCAAACTGTAAAGTAACCTTTTTTCATATGATTATGGGCAACGCTTTGCACTATCCATCAAAGGAGTTATCCTCTGTGTAGTCTTTTCATAATTAGTTTGGAGCCACAACATGACAGAGCCTGATGTCCCTGACAATCCGAATGTCTTCAGTATGAGACAGTGGATTAGCCATTTGGATAAAACGGGCCGATTGTCGAAAACTAAAGCGGGAGTGCCGTTAGATTTTACATTAGCGGCTATATCTAAAAAACTAGATGGTAGACAAGCTACTCTTTTTTCCAAACCTGACGGACACGAAACATCAGTTATCTCGGGCATCGTATCAAGAAGGGAATGGATTGCCGAAGCTATCGGCGTAAAAGGAGATCAGCTTCTAAAACGCTTCAGAGACGCGGTAAATAATCCCATTCCATGGCAAGAAATTAAAAGTGCTCCGGCGCAAGATGTTCAATATATGGAAAATATTGATCTGAACCATCTGCTTCCTATTCCAGTGCATAATGAGCATGATAATGGAAAATATATCACGGCCGGGCTCGTTATTGCCCGTAACCCTCAAACTGGCGATCAAAATGTTTCGATAAACCGATTACAAATAAGTGGCAAGGATAGACTAGGCGTTCTAATTCTTCCGCGCGATCTGCATAAATTTTTTGATATGGCCGAAAAAACCGGTACGGATTTAGCGGTCGCTATTGCTATTGGCGTTGACCCAATAACACTTTTAGCAAGTCAAGCAATCGTTCCTACGAACACCGATGAGCTGATGGTTGCTGGCGGTTTAATGAAACAACCACTCAAAGTGGTTAAATGTCTAACAAATGATGTTAGGGTTCCTGCTGACTCAGAAGTAATCATAGAAGGACGATTACTTGCAAATTTGCGTGAGATGGAGGGACCATTCGGAGAATTCCCCCAATATTACGGCCCTGCTGATGAAAGACAGGTAATACAGATTGATGCCGTTAGCACTCAACGAAATCCAATTTATCATACAATAGTGCCTGCTGCGATGGAGCATCTGCTGCTTGGCGCCATACCACGTGAGGCCTCTCTATTGGCTATACTGCAACGTCAATTTTCCAATGTTAAAGATGTGCATCTGTCTCGAGGCGGTGTTTGCCGGTATCACCTTTTTGTTCAAGTCACCAAAACAGTTGAAGGCGAGCCAAAGAACATCATCATGGGGGCCTTTGCAGGACATCCCGATTTAAAACAGGTTATAGTAGTGGATAATGATGTAAATGTACATGATGCCACCGCTGTCGAGTGGGCCGTCGCGACACGTTTTCAAGCATCAAAAGATTTGGTGGTTATACCAATGGCGCAAGGCTCGCGACTTGATCCATCTGGAGAAAATGGGCTCGTGGATAAAATGGGTTTAGATGCCACTAAACCGTTAAAAAGCAAACCTCTGCAATTCACAGTCGTGAACGTGCCCGGAGAAGACGACCCAGATTTACTGAAAAAATGGATCTATGAATGAAACAATAATTTACCCAAATTATAAAATATTGACTATGGCTACTCTACAGTGCAGCAAAAAATCGGGGCGATTGCCCCGATTTCTATAATATGAATTTAGAGAATGATTAGATAATTGCTATCAGTCGAGATAAGTAGGCTTCATTGCCTGCGCATCGCCCCAAAGTTTAAACCCTTTTCGATAAGCAAAATAACTATCTGCAAATTCCTTAAATAGAGGGTCTTTTTTTGATTCCTCGGCGACTACTTCATTCCATGCTTTTTCAAATACGGCAAGCTGCTCATCTTTCCATCGATGAATTTTTACGCCATGCTTATTTTTCATAATAGCCATAGCACCGAATTGTTTTGAGTCCGCGTCAACATGGGTATAAAGAACCTGAGTCATTGCTGCGCTACGAATCATTTCTTGATAGGGTTTTGGCAAGCTTTCAAACTTTGTTTTATTCATCAAGAATTCGGAAACTGAAGACTGCTGATGCCATCCAGGAAAATAGTTATTCTTGGCTATTTGATAAAATCCATATTTAATATCATTAGTCGGCATAGAATACTCTGTAGAGTCAATAACTCCCCGTTCTAGGGCTGGATAAATATCAGCACCTGCTAAAAGCTGAGTGGAAACACCAATTTTCGACATCACCTTTGCTCCGAGACCGAAGAAGCGCATTTTCATACCCTTAAGTTGCTCCAAATCAGTAATCGGCTCCTTAAACCAACCCGATGTTTCCGGGCCATGCGAAAAACAATCTAGCGCATAAAGGTCATGTTTGGCATAGACCCGGTCACGGATTGCGTTACCTCCGCCCATCCATTTCCAGGATAAAAATTCACTGATTGCAGGCCCAAAAGGAACTGTTGTCATGAAAGCAAGCCCGGGGTATTTCCCGGCATGATATCCGGGCGTGGTCCAAGCTGAGTCTATAGCTCCTTTGGATGCCGCATCAAACGTTTCCAATGCAGGCACCAAAGCACCGGGATCATAAAACTTAATTTTAAACTTGCCTTCTGACATTGTATCTATGCTATCAACAAATCTCACTCCAGATTCGCCAGCATTAGGAACTTGAGTTCCCCAAGCACTCTGCATCTTCCATTTAACTTTTTTTGCAGCCAGCACGTCATCGCTACCGGCAAACAAAACTAAACCAAGCGTGGAGCTAATAGCTATGGTTTTAAGCACATTTTTTGTCTTCATAACAATCCTCCCATTCAGCGCGACGGAGAGGCGCCAGCCGCCAACCGCGACGCTATAAATACTGTAAACTAAAACGCAACATAAATGTAATAATAACGAAATATAAATGTAATATTTCTCCTCGCGCCCAAAATCTTAATGAAAAAACGACTTCAAAATTACGGTATGTTGGAAAAATTTCACCAGCTGATCAAATTTTAGAAGTCGGATGCATCTAATACTTCAATGACTTCTAAACTATCTTTCAGGTTCCTAGCTCTCCAACTTTGTTGTAAATATGCTAGACTGATTTATAGAAGCTAAATCGAGGAATTTAATCTCTAATTAAAATGGGATGCTTTTGAAAATGGAAAAATCAGAAATACTTATTCTAAACGGCCCAAATTTGAATATGCTTGGAATACGAGAGCCACACATTTACGGTAGAGAAAGCCTAGAAGATATCGAGAGTATGTCAAGGGACCAAGCCAGATTGCATGGTCTTGCAGTTGACTTCAGGCAATCCAATTTTGAGGGCGAATTAGTTACCATAATTCAACAAGCTCGCGATAATGCTTGTGGAATAATTTTAAACCCAGCCGCTTATACGCACACTTCGGTGGCCATATTAGATGCACTGAAATTAACCGAACTTCCAGTTATTGAGTTGCACTTGTCGAATCCACATACAAGAGAAAAATTTCGCCATAAATCATTTGTATCAGAAGTTGCGACTGGTATCATTTGTGGCTTTGGTTCATTTGGTTACATACTAGCAATTGACGCATTAGCACGACTCATTGATTCTGACTGAGAAGACTTTGATTAGGAGAATAAGTTGCCCAAGGATATTGACGCTGAATTAGTCCGAAAATTAGCGAGTTTACTGGATGAAACGGGATTAGGTGAACTCGAGTATTCCATTGATAATTGGAAAATTCGCGTCGTTAAACCTACCAGTATTTCAATACCTGCAAGTCAAAACGTTGCAGCAATATCAGAAAACAGGCCCATTAAAAATACTAATGAGTTGCAACCAATCGAAGGACCAGAAGTATTGAAGTCCCCAATGGTAGGGACCGCCTACCTTACTCCAGACCCAGAATCGCCGCCGTTCGTAACCGTCGGATGTGACGTTAATGAAGGAGAAACCGTTTTAATTATCGAAGCTATGAAAGTGATGAACCCAATACCTGCACATAGGAGTGGTAAAGTAAAAGAGATTTTAGTTCAAGGAAGCGATCCAGTGGAATTTGGACAACCCATCATGGTGATAGAATGAGAGTCGTGAGAGCTACTATTTGGGTTAAAAATTATAATGTTTGAAAAGATATTGATCGCAAATAGAGGTGATATAGCGCTAAGAATCCACCGCGCATGCCATGAGATGGGCATAAAAACGGTAGCTGTTCACTCAACAGCAGATGCTAACTCTATGAATGTACGACTGGCAGACGAGAGCGTTTGTATCGGGCCTCCACCATCCAATGAAAGTTATCTAAATATTCCAGCTATTATATCTGCAGCCACAATCACAGGTGCAGACGCAATACACCCGGGGGTTGGTTTTTTATCTGAAAACCCCGATTTTGCAGAGATAGTTGAAGACCATGGTTTCACTTTTATTGGTCCAAAATCTGAACACATTCGCATTATGGGTAACAAAATAGAGGCAAAAAAGGCGGCCTTGAGCCTGGGCATTCCCTGCATACCTGGTTCCGATGGAGCCATCACATCAATAGAAGACGCAATGATAGTTGCAGACAAGATTGGTTTTCCGGTGCTTATAAAAGCATCGGCCGGAGGCGGAGGCCGTGGAATGCAATTAGCAAGAACCCCGCAAGATTTATCTAAAGCCATCAATCTTGCTCAAAGTGAAGCTCAAGCTGCATTTGGATCGTCTGCTGTTTATCTCGAGAAGTATTTAGATAACCCCCGCCATATAGAAATTCAAATTGTTGGAGACCAATTCGGCAACGTTATACATTTGGGGGAACGTGATTGCTCACTTCAACGCCGACATCAAAAAATATTGGAGGAGACACCGTCCCCAGCATTAAATGAGAAAATGCGACTACTGGCAGGACAGATAGCAGCGGATTCAATGAGGAAATTCGGTTATGAAAGTCTCGGTACAATAGAATTTTTATATGAGAATGGAGAATTTTTCTTCATAGAAATGAACACACGACTTCAAGTAGAGCATCCTATAACGGAAATGGTTACAGGAATTGATCTCGTTAGGAAACAAATCCAAATCAGTGCAGGTTTTCCAATGGATCTTCTGCAAGAGGATATTGTTTTTAACGGCCATTCGATAGAATGTAGAATTAATGCGGAGGACCCCATAAATTTTCGACCATCCCCCGGAAGGGTAATTGATTATCATGCCCCAGGTGGCCTGGGGGTTAGAATTGATTCTGCTTTATACGCTGGCTACGAAATCCCCCCTTACTACGACAGTCTAGTGGCCAAACTAGTGGTGCACGGCAAAAACCGAAACGAATGTCTTTTGCGCCTAAGTCGAGCGCTGGACGAGTTTGTCATCGGCAACATTGAGACGACCATTCCCTTACATCAAAAATTACTCATTTCCCCAGAATTCCTAGATGGAAAATATAATATAAACTGGCTTGAAAAGGAATTCTTAGCCTCTTAATTAGAAGTCCTAGTCAAATTTAGCGAAAACACCAAATAATTGAATGACATAACACCAGAATTATTATTGCGAGCCTATAGTGTCGGCGTGTTCCCAATGGCAGAGAGCCATACAGCGAAAGAGATATTTTTCGTTGACCCCGACCGGCGCGGTGTCATCCCAATAAATAGCTTCCACGTTCCCAAAAAATTGAAAAGAATAATAAGAAAAAAAGAATTTACTATAACATATGATACGGCATTCCAATCGGTACTAAATGGATGCGCTCTAACTGGTAAGAAAAACCGTCGCGATACATGGATAAACGATAAGATTAAAGAGCTATATATAGCCCTATTGGAGAAGGGTTTCTGTCACAGCGTTGAAGTTTGGTTAGAAAATCGATTAGTTGGCGGTTTATATGGCGTAGCTTTAGGCGCAGCATTTTTCGGTGAAAGTATGTTCAGTGAAGTAACAAATGCCAGTAAGGTAGCGTTAGTTCATTTGGTCGCCAAGCTAAAATCTGACGGGTTCATTCTTCTCGACACGCAATTCAATACCGAGCACTTAATGCAGTTTGGGGCAATTGAAATTGATCGGCAAGAATACCAGGCACAATTACACGTAGCCTTATCTATGCAAGGTCACTTCAACTCGTCTTCAGAAGGTTTCGATTGGATTGACAACTTCCTACAATCTAGCACCCAAACATCATAGACGGGGTGTTCTAAGCCGTTCAAACTTGGGCTGGATGCAAACATCCAACCCTTAAATACTTCAATCATCTTTTCTCCAGGTTTCAAGTCATTTATTACCATAAAAGCTACTTTTTCGGGGGGCTCCGTGGGAGGTTTTTTTTTACATGACTTAACCTCTATACTTAAAACTCCAAAAGAACCGACCTTTCCAACCTCTATTTCAAATGTTGAAACTCTTGCGGTAATCTTGTCCAATCCCTGCAGAACAACGACAGGCATCGCTCTCCATTGGTTAGATTGACGGAGAAAAGATTGTGCTAATGTCGACGGCGCATCAAAACCAACAAACAAAATACTTACAATCACGAGCGCAAAACACGGCCGAATTATGTCATTAATCAAAACTATGGAAAATTTACGTGGTCTCATTTAAGTCAGCGAGCTCAATTATCACTTCTGGTCATTTCCTGCAGATGAGAACATAAACTTTCCAAGTAGTTGTGAAATATCCACCGCATCCTGGGAAAATTCCAATGTATCACCCGACTTCAATTCATCAGGATTTCCGCCAGGAATTATCTCCAAAAAATTGCCTCCCAGTAAACCTTCACTAGCAATAATTGCGATGCTATCTGTTGGAAACACACATTCCACGTCGACATCAAATAAAACTTTAGCTTTAAATGTATCATAGTCCAGTGTAACACTTATCACCTTTCCAACCGGCACGCCGCCCACTCGAACATCATTACCAACCTTAAGACCGCCTATTTTATTAAACTCTGCCGCTATTTGATAACCGGATACGCTCGGTGTATTTGACGATTTATATACTATTAACAAAAACGCCGCGGCCGCAGCTAAAACAATTGCGCCCATAGCGGTTTCAATCAAATTTCTTCTCATCACCACTTTGGTTCCCTAGAATTTTAGCCTTTATACATTAAAACCTAATTTGATGCATTCTTAAAACGCTTTTTTACAGTCACCCGCTCATGAAAAAATTTTGTTTTTTAAATTTTTGAACTGGCTCCTACAACGCTTATACTCAACCTACTTGGTTATCCTGCTGCCTACCCATGTTCATAGAATAAGAAGTTTTTAACGATCAGAACGGATAATCACATCAGATTGACAAAGTATATATTATCCAATGGGCCGGTTGCGAAACTTTAACCAAATTTAGTATAAAGCAATATAATTACCCACAATATCTATTGCTACTATCCAAGGATCAGGGCATGATCGGCAGGCTCAGTTGGAGTAGTTACAAACTGACCCTTAAAATTTGAAGCAGTTGGATAAAAAAGTCTGGTTTTAAAGTAAAAACCTACCTCTTAGAAAAAATCCACAATGCATATTAAAGGCAAAAAGAATTTTAACTTTCAGAATCAAGATAGGTGTGTCAGAAGCTGTTACAACGCCCAAAAAATATAAAATAAATATTTAAAAATTTAAATATTCTACTTGCCTCACAACAACTATATTCTGTATCATGATGAGTGATTGGCACAACATATTGAGAATGCGTTGTGCTTGTAGGAATTTGTAGGGTTAAGTGGAGCAGAAGCGAATGAAAATTGAACGACGGTTTACAACCAAAGAGGGCGGTCCATATGCAGGGATCGATTTTCATATCGTAACTAGTGAGATCCGCAATCCCAATGGTTCAGTCGTTTTCAAAAATGATACGGTTGAAGTGCCAAAAGACTGGTCTCAAGTAGCATCTGATATTATTGCACAAAAATATTTTCGCAAAGCAGGGGTGCCGTCAGTTAGTCGCCCAGTTAAGGAAGATAATGTGCCGAAATGGCTGTGGAGACGTGAAACAGACGAAAAAGCAATTAAAGCGTTACCAAAAGACCAACGATCTAGAGGAGAAACAAGCGCCAAGGAAGTCTTCCACCGATTAGCGGGAACTTGGACATATTGGGGCTGGAAAGGCGGATATTTCGGAAGCGAAGAAGACGCTCGCTCTTACTATGACGAAATGACCTATATGCTATGTCGTCAAATGGCAGCCCCTAATTCACCACAATGGTTCAATACAGGCCTCCATTGGGCTTATGGGATCGACGGGCCTGCCCAAGGGCACCACTACGTAGACTATCAGACGGGGAAATTAACCCGCTCTAAATCTGCCTACGAACATCCTCAGCCTCATGCCTGCTTCATACAAGGTGTTGATGATGATTTAGTCAACGAGGGTGGCATCATGGACCTTTGGGTCCGAGAAGCGCGACTCTTCAAATACGGATCAGGGACGGGCTCTAACTTTTCAAAATTACGAGGGTCTGGGGAATCATTGTCGGGCGGAGGACAGTCTTCCGGCCTAATGAGTTTTTTAAAAATAGGAGACCGTGCTGCTGGAGCCATTAAATCTGGCGGCACCACTCGTCGCGCCGCGAAAATGGTAACAGTAGATATCGATCACCCAGATATTGGACAATATATTGATTGGAAAGTTGTCGAGGAACAAAAAGTTGCAGCTCTTGTAGCAGGATCTAAGCTCGCCAGCAAACATATGAGTGAGGTAATGAAAGCCTGCTCAGAGTGGGATGGAGCAGATGGAGACGCTCGCTTTGATCCGAAACAAAATAGGACCCTTAAGACGGCTATCATTCAAGCTCGAAAAGCTATGATTCCGGAAAATTATATCCAGCGTGTGATACAATTTGCGCAACAAGGCTTTAATGAAATCGAGTTTAAAACCTATGACACAGATTGGGATTCTGAAGCATATCTGACGGTGTCTGGACAGAACTCGAATAACTCAGTTCGGGTAAGTAACGAGTTCTTAGAGGCCGTAGAAAACGGTGGGAAATGGGATCTTATACAAAGAATAGATGGTAAAGTTTGTGAAACCGTTGAAGCTCGTAGCCTATGGGATAAGATATCCCATGCCGCATGGGCTTGTGCGGATCCTGGCTTACAATATGACACAACGATTAACGAGTGGCATACTTGTCCAGAGGGAGGCAGGATAGATGCCTCAAACCCGTGTTCTGAATATATGTTCTTAGATGATACAGCCTGTAATTTAGCGTCCATGAACCTAATGAAGTTTAGATACGAAAACGGTGATTTTAATATCGATAACTTTGAACACGCCACCCGTTTATGGACAATAACACTAGAAATAGCTGTAATGATGGCCCAATTTCCATCCAAGGAAATAGCGATCCGGTCCTATGATTACCGCACATTAGGTCTTGGTTACGCGAATATAGGCGGCCTTTTGATGGCAGCTGGATATTCCTACGATAGTAACGAAGGCAGAGAAATCTGTGGCGCAATAACAGCAATAATGACCGGTGTTTCCTATAGTACGTCAGCAGAAATGGCCGGTGAACTAGGCCCATTCAAACGTTATACTGAAAACGCAAAGCATATGCTTCGAGTGATCAGTAACCACCGTAACGCGGCATATGGCGGGGTTTCTAAATATGAACACTTAACTGTAACTCCCGTGCCATTAAATCCACAAAACTGTCCAAATCCAAAGCTATCCAGAGCCGCTGAGAAAGCCTGGGACCAAGCGTTAGAACTAGGCAAAAAAAATGGTTTTAGAAATGCCCAGGCAACGGTTATTGCCCCAACGGGGACTATTGGCCTAGTGATGGACTGCGACACAACCGGTATCGAGCCTGATTTTGCAATAGTAAAATTTAAAAAATTAGCCGGAGGTGGATACTTTAAAATCATCAATCAAGTTGTACCCGAAGCACTCAAAAACCTTGGTTATACTGAAAGCCAAACAAACGAAATAATTAACTATGCAGTTGGACATGGAACGCTTGTAGGATCCACCGCTATAAATCATGGCTCATTGGGATCTAAGGGATTTGGGCCGGATGAAATTAAATTAGTCGAAACAGCAGTAGCTAACGCGTTTGATATAAAATTTGCCTTTAATAAATGGTCACTTGGTGAGGAATTCTGCACGAAGACACTAGGGTTCACAAACGAACAGCTAAACGATGTATCTTTTGATATGCTGGTCGCACTTGGTTTTTCGAAGTCCGATATTGAAGCAACAAATACATTTGTTTGCGGTGCCATGACACTTGAGGGGGCACCCCACATAAAAGAAGTACACCTCTCTGTCTTTGATTGCGCTAATATTTGTGGACGGATTGGGAAACGTTTTCTATCCGCAGAAAGCCATATTCACATGATGGCTGCTGCCCAACCCTTTATTTCCGGTGCAATATCTAAGACTATAAATATGCCAAATAGTGCCACGGTAGACGATTGTGCCAATGCCTATATGTTGTCTTGGAAGTTGGCCATAAAGGCTAACGCACTTTACAGAGATGGGTCAAAGTTAAGTCAACCACTAGCGTCAAGCTTGGTTGATGAAGAAGATCTAGATGAGTTCATGGACGCTCCTGCAACAGTCAAGGCCCCAGTTGTGGCCGAAAGGATCATCGAAAGGGTCGTTGAGAAAGTTGTAGAGGGCCGTCAAAAAGCAAGTAGAGCCAGACTTCCTCATCGCCGTAAAGGATACACACAAAAAGCAGTCGTCGGAGGACATAAGGTATATTTAAGAACTGGGGAATACGAGGATGGTAGCCTTGGGGAAATATTCATTGATATGCACAAAGAAGGAGCTGCGTTTAGATCTCTTATGAATAGTTTTGCAATCGCTGTTTCAATCGGCCTCCAGTACGGCGTTCCATTAGAGGAATATGTAGACTCTTTTACTTTCACAAGATTTGAACCTTCAGGAATGGTAACGGGTAATGATGCTATTAAAATGGCAACATCCATTTTAGATTACCTTTTCAGAGAAGTAGCTATTTCGTATCTGGACCGCGATGATCTGAGTCACGCAGAAAAAGACGACCTTTTGCCTGATACAATCGGCGATGGTGACACTGAATCTTTGGACGTTGAACAATTTAATAAAATTGCGAGCCGTGGCTACGTGCGAAACAACCTAGTTGTTTTAAACGGCGGGGCTGGCTCAGCAACTGGGACTGATGGGGTAGTTTCGGCAACAACTATCGCTGATACACAGAACGGGATAACATCTAAACAGGCTGATATAGGCATACAATCGGCAACATCAAATGGTGTCTCCAAAACGGTTGGTGTAAGTGAAACCGTAATGGACGAGGTCGATGAAAAACTTGCCCAAATTAGAGAAGCAAGAATAAAAGGGTATGAGGGTGAAGCCTGTCAGGAATGCGGTAACTTCACACTGGTCCGTAATGGAACCTGCATGAAATGCGATACTTGCGGCAGCACTAGTGGGTGTAGTTGACGGCAAAGCGGTAATTTATGGGATGATTATAGCGTAGCCTAGCTCTTTTGTTTAGATGCGGGATCAAACATCTAAAAAATAGGATAAACACAACCTTTCTTGCAAGTTGTGAATAAATGGGATTTGTTTACTCGGCCTAGCAATTCAAGCAAAGCTGACTCATTGCATATATAAACGGAAGCGCCATTAAAACAATAACCGAAACGTTGCCCAGAAACCTTAACACGCAGACATCACTCCAAGGTTATAGTAGATCCTACGGGTGTGTCAGCTGGTAACAATTCGAGCAAGTCTAAGTTTTATGAAACAGTAATATATCTATATCGTGTTTCTGAAAATCAGCGATATATGGATGTTACTCAATCCAATTTCACTTTTGCTTTTTTTATGGGCAACCCCGGCACATCAACCCTTACTCTATATATGGACCCACAATTCTCACTAGGCCCTCCACGACTACCAGTAACAACATATAAATCGCACAAGTCTTCTCCACCAAAACAAACCGAGGTAACCATCGGTAATGGAACAGGTATGCTCTGTCTTAGTTTTCCATCTTGCTCGAAAACATCAACTCTCGAACCATAAGCCATTGCAATCCAAATAGATCCATCTGCAGCAATAGCCAAACCGTCGGCATGCCCATCTTTTGTATATACAAAAGGTTGCCACGGACCAAGTTTTCCATCGTCAAATACATCATAGACGCGGACAACACCACCTCGGGCATCAGAGTGGAATAATCTTTTATTGTCTGGTGAAAAGCCTAAGCCGTTCGTTAACATCACGCCATCGGACAAAGTGTGGATACTTCCGTCTAGGTCTATCATATGCAAATGCCCTGGCTTTGGATCACCCCCGTCAAATACTACAAAACCGAGTGAACCAGCATAGATCCGTCCCATGTTATCGGTAGTAAAATCATTGAACCCAACGGCCTCTTTGGTTACGTCGACATCTAAAAGAATACTTGAACTACTACCTTCAAAGCTTTTGTATGAGAGGTTGCGCCCACCAACAACCATTCCGTTTTTTTCATGGAGTACTATGCCTCCTATACCCTTGCGATGTTCTAATATCACCTCTATTTCGTTTTCTGATCCAAGTACATAAACTCCCCCGTTAATCACATCACTGAATAGAAGCCCATGTGCATCCCACCAAGTTGGCCCTTCGATTAGGCCATAACCAGTTGTTAGCAATTCCATTTTAAATTCCTCTTGAAAAATATTCAGTAAAAACGCGGACCTATTTAATAATTTTCGATACTTGTTCGTATTTATATGCTGTCATATTAAATAAGCTTAGGCTGTTGGTATAGGGGAAATTAATAATGGATTATGTTCGAGACGCTTGGTATGTGGCGAGCTGGAGCCACGAACTCAAAGATCGATTAATTCGAATAACCATAATGGGAGAGAACATAGTATTATTTCGTTCCAGTGATGGAATAATAAGTGCCCTTGAAGATAGATGTCCTCATAAATCCTTGCCACTATCTCGTGGTAGAATAATAGATGATGCTATTCAATGTGGATACCATGGTATGACATTTGGATCAGATGGGAAGTGTATTCGTATTCCGGGTCAGGATAATATCCCGGAAACAGCTTTTGTTAAAACCTATCTGATAGTTGAGGAATATAATATCGTTTGGATATGGATGGGTAATAAAGAAAAAGCAGACACCAACAATATCTTCAAACTTCCACAATTTGATGATCCTGCATGGAAAGCCCACCAAGGTGATGCGTTATATTTTAAATCCAACTATTTAAATGTTGCTGAGAATCTGGTTGATCCTGCACACGTCAGCTTTGTTCATCCAACTACCCTAGGTAATCCCGAAGGCGAGAATGTAAAAGTAGAAGTAGATACTTCTGGAGATATTATTACTGCGTGGCGTTGGATTAGAAATGCTCCACCTGTTGGTTTTTTTCAATCTTTTGGAAATTTTTCCGGAAATGTTGACAGATGGCATTATTATTACCTTCACATGCCCAGTATTGCAGTGATCGATTTTGGCAGTGCATCAAGTGATTTAAAAATAAAAGAGGAGGAACGACACAAAGGTGTCCGCGTATTCGCAATCCATTTATTAACACCAGTTTCAGAAACTGAGTGCATAGATCGCTGGATGCATCTCAGAAATATACAAACGGAGAATGATGAAGTGGGTGCATCAATGGATGCGATGTTTCGTATTGCTTTCGACGAGGACAAGGAAATTCTGGAGGCTATCCAGGAAGAAGAATTAAATTCAAGCTCACGAAAGCCTGTCCGCTTAGCGATCGACAAGGCTCCCAATGTTTATCGAATTCGAATAAAAAAGATGGCGGCTAACCATTAAAATTTAGATAAAAACCAAAGGCAGTCGAAAGATTGATTATTTAAGGAATCTGAATGTTTAATTATAAAATTAATCTTATCCTTTACTTTGATCGTGTGGTTCTCACCTAGATCGGAAAATCATTTTTCAAATAAGGCATTGACGTTATTTTTCAGAAATAAATTATATTTCTAGCCCGTTATTACAATAAAAGTCTGATAAACTTATTCAAATGCAAAATAAAAATTCCAAAACAGAGAACACCAACACCCTCAAAGCATATTTACTAGATGATCAAGTTGGATTCATTCTCAGAAAGGCTAATCAACTACATGCTAGTATTTTTTCAAATTTAATTCCAAACGATTTAACGCCTACTAAATTTTCGGCTTTAGCAAAATTATATGAATTAGGTTCGTTATCACAAAACGAATTAGGTCGTTTTATCGCGATGGACGCAGCTAATATAAAAGGTGTAATTGATCGATTAAAAAATCTCAATCTAGTCAAAACACGAAAGGATCCAGGGGATGCACGACGCCATCTTATTGACCTAACCCCTTTAGGAAAAGTGGTAATCGAACGATCTATTCCCAAGGCGTCACTGATAACTGAAAAAACTCTCTCTCCTTTGTCAAAAGAAGAACAAGTTATATTTCTTACTTTGCTGAAAAAAATTTCTAGTCCAGATTGACTTCAATCTTCACCTAAAACCTTTTGCAAAACACGACCCGCATTTACTGCAGTTGGCCAACCCGAGTAAAACGCAACATGTGTGATCATTCCGCATAACTCCTCCTTAGTTACCCCGTTATCTAGAGCCCGCTGAAGATGACCCTCTAATTCTGGAGTTCTGTAAAGTGCAGCTAAAACTGTGCAAGTTACAAGGCTCCTATCTCTTTTCGAAAGTTCGGGTTGCTCCCAGACATCACCAAAAAGAACTTCATCCCTCAACTTTCCTAATTGAGGAATCATTTCATAAACTGTTTGTTTGGCCATTATTTTTCTCCGAAAGTTATTAGTTAATAGGATGGTTTTTCGTGCAATACAGCAACTACGCCAGTGAGATCCGCCGAAAAGGGGGGATACCTTGCCAAAACATCTGGGTCATGACCCGGAATAATACGGGTTATATCGCCACCGAGCTTAACCAGAGATCGATAGGACTCAAGCATCTCATAAATATTCTCATGCGTCATAAAAACATGTTCTTCGATTAAGCTTTCATAATAATGGGCTGTATCTGAGGCGAGGATAATCCAGCCTCGTTTGGTATTAACCCTAACAGCCATTAATCCGCGGGCATGTCCTGGAAAATGGTGAAGTGTGATACCAGGAAATAGATCTTCGTCACCATCGTGAAAAATAGCCCTGTCTTGATATACCATGGCCACCATTTCCTGAACGTCGGACAGTACAAACGAGTGTCGCAAGACCGGATGTGTCATTGCTCTACCCGTGACATAGGCCATTTCAGTATCTTGTATGTGAAAACGGGCTTTTGGAAATAGAGCGAGATTGCCAACATGATCATAATGCATATGGGTTATAATCACATGCTCAACCTCCTTTGGGTTTATTCCTAATAACTCCAAACCCTCCGCGGGGGATCGAAGGTAGGTTCGCCCTCTGCTTTCGCCTTCATCTTTACTAAACCCACAGTCAACAATAATCGTTGTTTTTTCATTCCGAATTACCCAGATATAATAATCCATCGCCATAGGGGTATCGTGAGGGTCGCCCTTCATAAAAATATCACCCCGCACCCCGAGTCGTTCTCCATATTTAATTGCAAACACCTCAAACTCTGGCAACATCAATTACTACTCCATTTCTCCATATTTTTTACAAACCAAATTATGCAAATAGTCGATTACTAGCGATCATCGCTCCATCTCTCAACGCCGCTAATTTAGACCAGACCACATCAGATGTAAGTCGTCCCATTCCCGCTGAAGTGTCAAAACCACAATCTGTTCCAGCTA
Organism: SAR116 cluster bacterium AG-313-A07; assembly: GCA_003284265.1. Classification (GTDB taxonomy): domain Bacteria; phylum Pseudomonadota; class Alphaproteobacteria; order Thalassobaculales; family Thalassobaculaceae; genus UBA7326. Next base: position 5,463 of record QBVV01000025.1, on the reverse strand, counting down.
CCACTTGGGTAGGGTTTCCCAGTATTTCTGCGGCCAATTCCAAGCGGTCTGCTATAACTTCCGGATGTTCCACAAAGGCCGACAGTGTATCTATAGCCCCAACAATTAAATATTGATCCTCATCTATTTTATGGTCTTTAAATAATTTGATTTCATGCTGATGCCGAGAGTTAGCAAAAGGAAACAGAAACCCCCCAACGTTAGCCTCTAACAAGCTTGGTAATATGTACTCAAGCGGCACATCTTTATCGTGTGGTGATTCATAATTACCATAACAGACATGTAATCGAACTCTGTCTCGAGGTAATCCTTCAAGCATTTTATTAATTCTCACGACGACCTTATCAACAAAACAGACAAAATCACGTAGTGGCCTGTCGTGAAAAAGGGTATGCCGTTCCAATCCTAAATCGGGGGCATCAATCTGAAGAATAAACCCTGCATCAACTGCCGACTTATATTCAACTTTCATAGCATCTGCTAAGGCATCAAGATATTCATCGTCATCCGAGTAGTAATTATTTTTTATGGCTGTGGCGACGATGCCAGGGGATGGTGCGGTTATAAATGTATCTGTAAATGTATTCTCAAAGGAAGTTAAAGCAGTTTGGAAAAGTTTAATTTCCTCGGAATTCTCGGAGGTGCCTGTATAGACAATGGGAGCAATTGCCATAGGTGGCTCAAAATTACTAACTGCAGTCATTTTCTCCAGCGCAATTTTCCGTGCTGCGGCGAATTCAGGATAATCTTTCAATTCGCTGCCAGTGGGACGAGACCAACGCCCTCCAAATCCACTCATTCTATGCTGTAGATAAAGGAAAAACGCCTCACGCATCTGCTCGCCATTACTTGGGATATCAATACCAATTTTAGCCTGTTGCCCAATTACCCAATGCGTTGCTGCCTCACTTTCTTTATTCAGTATATCTGGATTTATAGGCTCGCCCTTTGCGCGCTTGGCATACAATTCAACTAATGATAAAGGACGCGGCAAGCTTCCCGCATGAGTAGTAAGTATTCGTTTTTTTGGCCCGATCATTACTCAGTTTCATATCCGGTTGATTTTTTATTTTCCCCATCTCAAAGCGATTAAATCTAAATCTTTGGACAGTTTAAGCAACTTTTTCCGAGCCAGTTCTGGCAACGGCTCCAATGGGTGACGAACTGCATCAGACTTAATTACGCCACCCTGCTTCATTATTACTTTGCATGCTCTCAGCCCACATTGGCGATTTTCCAGATTTATCAATGGTAACAGCCGTTGATATTGATCTTCTGCTTTATCCCGATGACCATTCAAATAATCGAATACAATTGGACGAATTTTTTCACAGGCAAGGGCGCTTGTCATTGTTCCAGTTGCACCAGCCTCAAGATCGGACAATAGGGTGATACCCTCCTCACCGTCGAACGGCCCATCAATATAATCTTTTGCTGCCCCTAATAGCGCTTTGAGTTTCTCTGCCGTTCCTGGTGTTTCAATCTTAAAATATGACACATTAGTAAAATCTTTTGCTATTCTAGCCAATAAAGACACCGGCAACGTAACACCACTCAAAGGAGCATCCTGTATCATGATGGGGATATCTATGGCATTTGCAAGGGCTTCAAAGTGCTGATAAACACCTTCGTCACTTGCCTTCAATAATGCCCCATGATAAGGCGCCATCATCATCACCATTGAAGCCCCCTGTTTCTCAGCATTTTGACATCTTTCAACCGCAATCTGGGTACTAAAATGGCTACAAGTTGCGATTACAGGCGTTCTCCCGTTAGTATGCTCAAGACACACAGCTTGAAGTATCTCTCGCTCCGAGTCAGACAGTAAAAATTGCTCAGAGTAATTTGCTAAAATACATAAGCCATCTATTCCTTGGTCAATCATGCAATCAATAACACGCCTTTGACCATCCAAGTCCAAAGAACCATCATCGTGAAACGGGGTTGGGACTATCGGGAAAATACCACGATAAATATCTTGCATTGGCTTAACCTTCTGAAAAATTAGCTTAGGTGCTGACAATAGCTTTTAACAATAACTAAATCGAGTAAATCTCGAACGGGCCCTAAGAAAGTAGAAATTATCACATCCATCAAATTTAAATAAATTTAAGCCCCTTCTCACTTAGAAAACTTGCTTAATTCAACTTAACTTGGCACGAATACAGGCATGAAAAACGTTGGGCAATCGATAGAAAGAGTTGAAGATTTGACACTTCTCAGAGGAGAGGGCCAATTTGGCGATGATATGGCAGAGCCTATTGGTTGTTGTTATGCTGCGTTTCTTAGATCACCCATTGCACACGCTAACATTCTAAATATCGACAAAGAAAGAGCAGAGGCCTTACCGGGTATTATAACCGTCATAACGGGTACTGATATCTTAAGTCTCACAAAACCTTTTATTTCTGGAGTAAAAGTGGATGCCCCCCCAATATGCACTTGCCACTGATACCGTTCGATATGTAGGCGAACCAGTAGCGATTGTTGTCGCTGAAAATAGGTATCTTGCCGAAGATGCTCTAGAACTCATCGATGTCAAATACGACCTGTGTCAAGCCGTTATAGATCCCCGGGAGGCAGCAAAATCAGATGCCCCACTACTCCATCATGCCGTGGGATCAAATATATTGCACGAGCGTTGGTTTAAATATGGCGATCCCGACGACGCTTTTGAAAACGCCCATAAGATAGTAGAAACGACTATCGATTATCCTCGTAACTCCTGCACTCCGATAGAAACCTTCGTTGTTTTGGCAAGATACAGACCAGGTGACGAAGCTTACGACGTTACTGCCAATTTCCAGGGTCCATACACACTCCACCCTGTTATGGCGCGGTCACTCTGTGTTGAAGGTAATAGATTAAGATTAAAAACTCCTCCTGATTCCGGTGGGTCATTTGGTGTAAAACAGGCAATTTTCCCATATGTAGTAGCCATTAGTATTGCCGCAAAGGTATCCGGCAAACCAATAAAATGGGTAGAAGACAGATTAGAGCATTTAACCGCATCCACCTCTTCAACTAATCGGGTGACAACTATAAGAGCCGCGCTAAATGAAAAGGGAATTATTACAGCTCTCGACTATGACCAACTAGAAGACTGCGGTGCCTATTTACGGGCTCCAGAACCCGCCACAATATACCGGATGCATGGAAATATGACCGGCGCCTATGCAATACAAAATGTGAAAATTCATAATCGCATTGCTGTCACAAATAAGACCCCTACAGGACTGATGCGAGGATTTGGCGGACCTCAAGTATATTTTGCACTGGAACGTCTGGTAGACATAGCGGCAGAAAAGATGCACCTAGATCCCCTAGAAATCAGAAAACGTAATCTTATCCTCGCAAAAGCGATGCCATATAAGACGGCGCCAGGAGCAGTATTGGATAGTGGTGACTATTTAACATCCGTGTTGAGAGCGGAGGTGGACGGAAATTTAGATTATTTGAAGCAACAGAGAGACAATGCCAGGAAATCTGGTCGTCTCTACGGCATCGGCTATTCAATAATTGTGGAGCCGTCTATTTCTAACATGGGATATATAACGACATTATTAACACCTGAAGAGAGAGAAAAATCAGGGGCAAAAAATGGCGCTTTGGCATCTGCTACTGTGGCGTTTGACCCATCCGGGTCAGTCACAGTTAATGTGTCTTCTGTGCCACAAGGACAGGGGCACAGGACAGTATTAGCGCAGGTTGTTGCTGATGAATTAGGAATTGATCTGAAAAAAATAGTGGTGATTACTGATCATGATACCGTTAAAGATCCATGGTCAATAGCCTCTGGAAATTATTCTAGCCGTTTTGCTGGGGCCGTTACAGGTGCTGCCAAAATAGCATCAGAACGTATAGCAAAACGGTTAAAGATCATAGCTGCGGCCGATTTAAACACTACACCTGATCATGTCGAATTGAAAGATAATGTAGCTAGGTCTACAATAAATACAGATAATACCATTCCTCTCAATAGAGTCGCATCTAAAGCTCATTGGTCACCTTTATCGATACCTGAAGGTGCTGGTAGTGGCCTTTCGGAAACAACTTTTTGGACGCTTCCTGAATTGTCAGAACCAGACCAGATGGACCGGATTAATTCGTCTGGAACGTATGGATTTATTTTTGATTTTTGCGGTGTAGAGATTAATCCAAAAGACGGTTCAGTAAGAATTGATAAATACGTTACGATGCATGATGCTGGTAAAGTTTTGAACCCGAAACTCGCTGATGGTCAAATCAAGGGTGCGTTCGCACAAGGCATCGGAGCGGCGCTTTTGGAACAACTGTCCTATTCCGCCGATGGAGCTTTTGAAACAGGAACGTTTGCAGATTACTGCCCCCCCTATGCTACGGATATGCCCGAGTTACTGATCCTACATGACGAACATCCCTCTCCTCTGACACCAACTGGGGCCAAAGGTCTTGGTGAGGGAAACTGCATGTCGACGCCAGTATGCATCGCCAACGCGATTTCTGATGCCATTGGTGTAGAAGTGTATACGCTCCCCCTCACCCGGTCCAAGGTGCATAAAATATTGGACGATGAAGAGCCGGCTCCACCGGCATATATGGAGGGGGCAAGAAAAAATGAAAGCAACGATGGTTACAGTCTTAACGGCCACGGATTTACAGTTATAAAGGCAACACCTGAAAAAATATGGACATCTATATTAAATCCCGATGAGTTAATTTCGTTAATACCAGGCTGTAAATCTTTGACAAGAACGGCACCTCTCTCTTTTAATGCAGACGCAAAAATAGGTGTCGGTCCAATAGCCGGAAATTTCACAGCAGACTTTCAATTTTGTGACTTAGTTCAACACAGAAGCCTGTCATTAACGGGAACAGCGAGCGGACCTTTAGGAATCGCCGCTGGTACTGGGCAAATCACACTTGAGCCGAACGATGAAGAGGTCAAAGTCGGCTATAGCTATTCTATAACTATAAATGGGAAAATAGCCGCGGTTGGCGCAAGGTTACTCGAGGGTGTCGTGAGAAGGTTAATAGAACAAACCATAAATAATTTTGTTTATGAGTTACAAGACAGCTCTCCGAACAGTATTTTGTTTAAAATTTTTAGATGGCTTGGAATTAGAAATTGAAACCTTCTTCTTTTGATTATTCAAAACCAGATACAGTTAACTTTACTGTTAGACATTCGTTCCAGTGCTGTGACTAAGCCAGAATGGTCAAGTTCCGAATCCCCATTTGCTGAACAAGAATTAAATAACTCCTGAGTTGTTGCAGTATTTGGGAGACTAACGCCAAGTGACTTGGCGCCCTGAAGTGCTAAGTTAAGATCTTTTTGATGCAATTCTATACGAAATCCCGGCTCGAATGTTCGCTTAATCATACGCTCTCCGTGCACTTCGAGAATTCTTGACTGGGCTAAACCACCCATTAGAGCCTGTCTGACTTTTGATGGATCTGCGCCCGCTTTTGACGCAAATACTA